>NZ_JBEYVX010000022.1:0-90114 GCF_040644195.1 Streptomyces sp. NPDC047014
CGGAGCCCCACATCCAGCCCCGCCGGCGATTGAGGCGCGGGGGCCCGGGGGCAGCGCCCCCGCAACGGCGCCGCACCCGGCACACCCACCCGCACGGGACAATGGCCCCATGCCCCGACAGAGGCGCCGCACCCCCATGAACCCACCCCCGCCGCGCGACGACACCCGCACGCTCACCACCGTCGCCCACACCGCCTTCTTCCTCCTCCTCGGCGCCTCCGTAGCCCGCTTCCTGCTCCGCCACCCCGGCGAACCCCGCACCCCCTGGGTCCTCGCCCTCAGCATCACCCTCGCCCTCCTCTACGTCCTGGGCCCCGCCCTCGGCGCCACGGGCACCACCCCGGCAAGCAGCGGCACCCCCGCAGGCAGCGGCACCCCCACAACCACCCCCGCCCCCACAAGCACCGGCACCCCCACAACCACCCCCACCCCCCGCCGCCTCCTCTGGCTCACCCTCGTCGTCACCACCTGGCTGATCCTCGTCCTCCTGGCGCCCAGCTTCGCCTGGTGCGCCGTCCCCCTCTTCTTCACCGCCCTCCGCACCCTCCCCCCACGCCCCGCCGTCGTCCTCGTCGCCCTCCTCACCGCCTTCGTCGTCACCGCCCAGCTCCAGCTCTCCGCCTCCTTCGACCCGAACCTCCTCCTCGCCCCGCCCGCCGTCGCCGCCCTCGCCACCGCCGTCTTCGTACACATGGAGCGCCAGGCCCAGGCCCAGCGCACCCTCATCGACGACCTCATCCGCACCCGCCGCGAACTGGCCGCGACGGAGCGTCGCGAAGGCACCCTCGCGGAACGGCAGCGCCTCTCCATGGAGATCCACGACACCCTCGCGCAGAACCTCTCCAGCCAGCAGATGCTGCTCCAGGCCGCCGCCCGGACCTGGGACGCCGACCCGGCCACCGCACGCGCGCACGTCCGTACCGCCACCGGCATCGCCGCCCACGGCCTCGCCGAGGCCCGCCGCCTCGTGCACGACCTCGCACCCTCGGAGCTCGCCGGCGGCGCCGGCCTCCCCGAGGCCCTGCGCGCCCTGGACGCCGGTCCCGGCATCGCCGTCCGCTTCCACCTCGAAGGCACGCCCGCCCCGCTCCCGGACCGCGTCCAGTCCGCCCTGCTGCGCATCGCGCAGGGCGCGCTCGCCAATGTCCGCGAGCACTCGGGGGCCCGTACCGCCGCCCTCACCCTCAGCTTCCTCGGCGACCAGGTCGTCCTGGACATCGCCGACGACGGCCACGGCTTCACCGCCCCCCGCACCGACGCCGCCGAACGCGTCCACGGCCGCGGTCACGGCCTCCCGGCCATGCGGGCCCGCGTCCGCCAGCTCGGCGGCGACCTGACGATCGAATCCACGCCGGGCGAGGGCACCGTCCTCTCCGCGGCCATCCCCCTGGAGCCGGCCCCATGACGACGATCCTGCTGTGCGACGACCACGTGGTGGTACGCGCCGGCCTGCTGGCCCTGCTCGGCAGCGAGCCGGACATCGAGGTGGTCGGCGAGGCCGGCAGCGGCGAGGAGGCGGTGGCCCTGGCCGCCCGGCTCCACCCCGAGGTGGTCCTCATGGACCTCCAGCTGGGCGAGGGCATCGACGGAGTCGAGGCCACCCGCCGCATCACGGCCCTCCCGGAGCCGCCGCACGTCCTGGTCCTCACCACGTACGACACCGACGCCGACATCACCCGCGCGATCGGCGCGGGCGCCACCGGCTACCTCCTCAAGGCGGAACGCCCCGAGGAGCTCTTCGCCGCCATCCACTCGGCGGCCCAGGGCCGCACCACGCTCTCCGCGCCGGTCGCCAGCCGCGTGATGGCCCACATGCGCGGCACCCGCCCCACCCTCACCGACCGCGAACTGGACATCCTCGGCCAGCTGGCCCGCGGCCTCGGCAACCGCGAGATCGCCCGCGCGCTGTTCATCAGCGAGGCCACGGTCAAGACGCACCTGGGCCGCATCTACGACAAGCTGGGCGTCGACACGAGGTCAGGCGCGGTAGCGGTAGCCAAAGAACAACGCCTCCTCCCGTCCTGACCCCCTGCCCCTGCCCCTGCCCCTGCCCCCGCACCGATCGGGGTCATCCGCACAACCCATGACACCATCAGCAGGTGCTCGACATCGGCTACTCCCTCTCCCGGCGCTTCCCGGACCCCCCGCAGACCGACTACCGCTCGGCGGACGTCCACACCCTGCGCCACGACCTGTTCTGCGGCGACGTCTACCTCGCGGACACGCACGCGGACCGGGAGGTGTCCACAGCCTGGGGATGGGTGCCGGTACTCGACTTCGCGTGGGCGCTGTGCGACATCGTCGAGCAACTGGACCGCGACCCGCGCGGCAGCCGCTCGTCGAACCGCCAGTACGCGGAGATCGACTTCACGGAATCCACGGACCGCATGCTCTTCGAGCGCCGCTTCGGCTGGGTGGACATCGAGGCCGACTGGATGCCCGCCGAGGAATCCCCCCTCACCTTCAGCCACCGCCTCCTACGCCGCGAAGCCCGCGACTTCCTGCACGACGTAATCGCCGACCTAACAGACATGCACGAGCCCCTGGCGGACAACCCCACCATCTGGACCCTCCAGTCCCGCTTCCCCCGAGTCCCGTCCTAACCGCAGCCCCGCCGGCGCTTGAGGCACGGGGCCGGGGGCGAAGCCCCAAATTCAGCCCCGCCGGCGCTTGAGGCGCGGGGGCCCGGGCCCAAGCGGCGGCACCCCCGCAACGGCGGCCGCGCCCAGCGGCACAAACCCCCGCCTACCCCACCACCCTCACGCCCACCTCAACCGCAAACGCCGGCGCCAACTCCACCACCTGCCCCGGACTGATCACGGCCCCGGCCAACGCCCCCACCCCCCGGGCAATCCCACCCCCCAGATCCGCCACCCCCCTCAGATCCACGTCCACCATCCGCACCCCACTGAAATCCGCCCCCCGCAGCACACACCCGTCCCGGAACTCCACCCGCTCCAGCCCCGCCCCCGCGAAGTCCGGCTCCACCAGCACGCACCCCTCGAAGACCACGTCCTTGAGCCGCGCCCGCCGCAGGTTCAGGTAGTCGATCTTCCCGCCCCGCACCACCACCCGCTCCAGCACCGCCCCGTGCAGCTGCACCCCACCCAGCCGCGCATCCACCAGCTCCACATCCCGCAACGCCGCCCCCGACAGGTCGGTCCCCACCCCGCGGACCCCCTCCAGTACGGAATCCAGGAAGCGCGCCTTCGCCAGCCCTGCCTCGTCCAGCGCACACCGCCGCAGCGCGCAGTCCATGAACCGCGCCCCGACCCCCTCTTGCCCGCCGAGATCCAGGTCCGCGAACTCCAGCCCGTCATAATCCCCGTCGGGCTCCAGCTCCCCACCGGCCCACGGCACCAACTCCGGCAACCGCACCTCAGCCCGCCGCGCCGCCTTCACCCTCTGCCCATTCCGCACCATCCCCCCATCGTCACCCACCCCACAGACAACGGCGCCCCCTCACCCCGAACCCCCTCTCACCCCGAACCCCCTCACCCCGAACCACCCACCCCTCACCCCTCACCCCTTGATCAGCAGCTCCGCCACCGCCAGCTGTGACCCGTCCAGCCGCCGCTCGCCGGACTCCACGTCCCACAGGCAGTTCTGCAGCACCCGCCCCAGGGTCCACGCCCGCGCCCGGCCCCGGTCCAGGGCCGCCGCCTCCGTCAGGAGGTCGAAGCGCCACAGCACGTCCTCCACCCGGAAGTTGTTCACCATCGCCGGCAGCAGCTCGAAGCCCGGGTCGCCCGCCAGCGGCTTCGGGTCGATCGCCAGCCACGGTTCCCGCCCGCCCGCGAGCACGTTCCCGTAGTGCAGGTCCCAGTGCAGCAGCCGGTCCCCCGGCTCGCCGGCCACCTCCGCCACCGCCGCCGCGCAGTACCGCAGCAGCCTCCGGTCCCGCTCGTCCGCCAGCCGCGCCAGCGCCTTCGGTACGCCGGCCAGCAGCCCCGCGGCCACCTCCCCGAGCCCCCGCAGCCCGGCCGGCGCCGCCACCGGGGTCAGCCGTGCCAGCAGTTCCCCGATCACCGCGACCGCCGCCCGCGCGTCCCGCCGCGCGAGTCCCGCCAGGTCCCGGCCCGCGTCCAGCCGCTCCAGCAGCAGCGTCCCCGTCTCCGCGTCGTGCTCCAGCAGCAGGACGCTGCCCCCGCCGCCCCACGCGCGCAGCGCGACCGGCTCCCCCGCGCTCTCCTCGTCCACCGCCACCAGCTTGAGCACGGCCGCACTGCCGTCCGCCCGCTCCACCGGAAGCACCAGCGCCGTCATCCCGTGCATCACCGGCCCCGTGCGCCGCAGCCGCCACCGCTCCAGGAACGCCGCCGCCCGCGCGGGCAGCCCGTCGATGAACGCCCGCCCCTCGGCCCCGTTGAACCCGATCTGCGCCCGGACCAACTCGTCCGGAATCTCCCCGATCTCCACCATGCCCCGAAGGTATCGCCCCGCGGCGCACCCCCCATCCCGCCGCCCCTCCCCCTCCGGAACACGACATTCCGTCCCTGGACACCCCCGCGCGCCGCCCTGTAGCAACTCCCCATGACGATCAACGGCGGCATCTCCTTCTGGTACGCGACCGACCGCACCCCCGCGCCCACCCCCGGCACACCACCGCGCACCCCCCTCACCGCCCACGCCACCGCCGACGTCGTCATCGTCGGCGGCGGCTACACCGGCCTGTGGACCGCCTACTACCTCAAGCGCGCCGACCCCGGCCTCCGCATCACCATCCTGGAGCAGAAGTTCTGCGGCTACGGCGCCTCCGGCCGCAACGGCGGCTGGCTCTACAACGGCATCGCCGGCCGCGACCGCTACGCCGCCCGCCACGGCCGCCCGGCCGCCCAGCGCCTCCAGCGCGCCATGAACGCCACCGTCACCGAGGTCATCGACACCGCCGCCCGCGAGGGCATCGACGCCGGCATCCACCGCGGCGGCGTCCTCGAAGTCGCCCGCACCCCCGCCCAGCTGGCCCGCCTCAAGGAGTTCCACGCCGCCGAGCTGTCCTTCGGCGAGGACGACCGCGAGCTGTACGACGCCGCCGCCACCCGCGCCCGTATCGACATCGCCGACGCCGTCGGCTCCAGCTGGAGCCCGCACGGCGCCCGCGTCCACCCGCTGAAACTGGTCCGGGGCCTGGCCGCCGCCGTCGAAGCGCTCGGCGTGGTCATCCACGAGTCCACCCCCGTCACCGAGATCGCCCCGCGCCGGGCCGTCACCCCCTACGGCACGGTCCGCGCCCCGTACGTCCTGCGCTGCACCGAGGGCTTCACCGCCGCGCTCAAGGGCCAGAGGCGCTCCTGGCTCCCGATGAACTCCTCGATGATCGTCACCGCCCCGCTGCCGGCCGCCACCTGGGAGCGCCTGGGCTGGTCGGACAGCACGCTCCTGGGCGACATGGCCCACGCGTACATGTACGCCCAGCGCACCGCCGACGACCGCATCGCGATCGGCGGCCGCGGGGTCCCGTACCGCTTCGGCTCCCGCACCGACCACGACGGCCGCACCCAGCCGGCCACCGTCGACGCTCTGCGCGACCTGCTCTTCTCCTTCTTCCCCGTCCTCACCGGTACGGAGATCACGCACGCCTGGTCGGGCGTGCTCGGCGTCCCCCGCGACTGGTGCGCCTCCGTCACCCTGGACCGCGCCTCGGGCCTGGGCTGGGCCGGCGGCTACGTCGGCTCCGGCGTCGCCACCTCCAACCTCGCCGCCCGCACCCTGCGCGACCTGGTCCTGGGCGAGCCGACGGAGCTGACCGGCCTCCCCTGGGTGAACCACCGCGTGCGGCGCTGGGAGCCGGAGCCCTTCCGCTGGCTCGGCGTCCAGGCCCTCTACGCCGCCTACCGCACGGCCGACCGCCACGAGACGGCCACCCACCGGCCGACGACGACCCCGCTGGCGCACCTGGCCGACCGGATCTCGGGGCGCCACTGACGGGCGCGCGCCCGCGCCCGTCAGCGACAGCGGCGGGCCCGGCACGCGTGCACACGTGCCGGGCCCGCCGTCTCACCGCCGGGGGGTGTCCGTACCGCTAGACGGTCCTGTCCTCGTCGTGTTCGTCGTCATCGCCGTGGTCGCCGCGGCCGCCGTGGTCGTGGTCGTGGTGGCCCGGCTTGCCGCCGTGGCCCGGCTCGTCGCAGTCGTCGTGCCCGTGCTTCTTCTTGACGTGGATCGTCACGGAGCAGGAGCGCGCCGTCGCGCAGGAGCCGCCGGGCGCGGTGGGCGCGGCGTAGTTGACCAGCATGCGGTCACCGGTGTCGGGGGTGTCCACCCGCACCTGGTAGGTGACGGTCGCGGTGCCGCCGGGGGCCAGCGTGCCCGTCCAGGTCAGGGTGTTGCCGGTGAGGTTCGCGGTGCCGCTGGTGGAGCTGAGCGAGCCGGCCACGAAGGTGGCGTCGTCCAGGACGTCGCTCAGGTCGTCGGTGAAGTCGCCGTTCCCGGCGACGGTGCCGGTGTTGGTGACGGTGACGCGGTAGGTGACGGTGGTGCCCTCGGTCACCGGCCCGCGCGGCGTCGCGGACTTCGCCACCGTGTAGGCGGGCGCGGCGCAGCTGCCGCTGTCCTGCGAGGAGGTGGCCCCGAAGAAGCCGCGGCCCGTCGCCTCGACCGTCGTCACCGGCAGCGGCGAGGTCGACGCCGTGGTCGGCAGGCTGGTCAGCAGGTTGATGTCGCCGTTGGAGGCGAAGGCGTAGACGCTGCCCGCGGACTTGGCGGCGCCGAAGGTCTGGGGGACCGTACCGATCTGGACGACCGTGTTGTCGGGGCGGATCCGGAACACCGGGGACGGGCTCACGGCGTCCGGGGTGCCGAAGGCCAGGACGTCGCCGTCGTCCAGGGTGATGAAGTCACCCGCGGAGACGATGCCCGCCGGGAAGGAGGCGGGGAACAGCGTGGAGGCGCCGGTGGCGGGGTCGATCAGGAAGATCTGGCTCGAAAAGAAGGAGCCGGCGATCAGCATGCCGTCCGCGCGGGCGGTCAGCCCGTTGACGGCGGGCGTCGGGGTGACCGCCGCGAGCGGCCCGGTGATCGGCCGGCTGGCCGTCTCGGCGCCGGTGACGGGGTCGATGGTGTAGAGCGTGACCGAGCCGGCGGAGCCGGGGAAGTTCACCCCGTACAGGGTGGATCCGTCGGGGCTGAACGCGATGTCACCGTAGTCGCGGACCAGCGGGACGTCGCTGAGGGCGGTGCCCGTGGCGTCGTACTGGATGAGCCGCCGGTCGCTTCCTCCGGTGTTCGCCCACAGCGGGGTCGGCGGGCACACCGCACGCGCCTTGGACGCGGCGGCACCGGCGGCGGCCGTCGCCGTCCCGGTGTGCGCCTGCGCGAGTCCCGCACCGCTGGTGACGGCCAGCACGAGGCCGACCGCCGCTCCCGTCAGTACCCGCCGCAGGCTCTTCTGCCCGTAACGCGCCATGAAGGCTCCTCACTTCTTCCGTCTTCGCCAACGGTCCGCCGGGGCGGCGGAACCAGTCGACGCAGAGTTCCCGAAGCGGGCCCCACGGATCGCGGCGCGCGGCGGCGACCCCTCTTCCGGCCGATCACCACCACTCAAACAGCCCGGCCGCGCCGCCCCGCCCGATGCCGCCCGAAAACCTCACGCACGGCAGCAAGATCGGCCTCCCTCTCCCCCTCCGCCGCATACCAGCCGCCCTCGTCCCGGGCGGCGACGACGCTCTCGGGGGTGAGGTCCTGGCCGAAGCGGTAGTCGCGCAGGCAGTAGTCGAAGCCGGACTCCCCGAAGAGATCCACCCCCTCCCGCCGGCAGTACTCCGCCACCCCGTCGGCGACATGCCAGGCGGTGCCGTCGTACCAGAACACCCCGCCGGCGTAGTGGATCGTGCGCCCGGTCGCGGGGTCCTTGAGGTTCAGCGACTCATAGTTCTCGGGCCGGTCCCGCACCAGCGCCACCAGCGCCTCCGGCACGCCCCGGTAGAACGCCTCCTGGGGCCCGAAGTCCTCCTGGGCGAAGAGATTCAGCTCGGCCTCGTGATCGAAGGTCAGCAGCAGCACCCGCCCGTCGTCCGCGAAGTACCACACGGCGGACTGCCCGCCCTGATCATTCCAGCCGAACCGCCGCGCCCCACCGACCACCACGGGCTCGGCCCCGACCAGCTCCTCAACCACCCCCGCCCGCCACCGCACCTCATCCAGCGAGGTCCCCACCAGCGCATCCCACACCCACTCACTCATCGGTGCAGGCTACCGACCGCCACGGACACTGCCAGATCTCCGGACGTGAGACCGCCGCCGCACCACGGTGAGTCCTCCGCCCGGGGACGAACGGGCCGCACCGCGACTGCCCGGCGGGGACAGCCCTCAGGCTTCCGACGGCTCGTCGGTGGACGTCGGCCCCAGGCGGGTCAGAAGGAGGCGGGCGCCGGGGGTGAGATCGGCGCGCCAGCTCCGACGCGGGGGGATGTAGAGCACTTCGCCGGACCTGAGGCGGCAGGAGAAGGACTCCTCGGGACCCGGCCCCGCGTGCAGGCGCCAGGTCCCCGCCCCGCACTCCTGGTGCACCAAGAGGTGCCCGAAGGTGCCGGCGGACAGCGGCCGGGCGCCGTCCTCGTCCGCGTGGTGCCGCTCGATGACCGTGCGAAGACCCGTCAGCCGTGCGAGTTCACGTGCTTCTGCCGCCAGGGCGGCCGCGGCGTCCCGCGCCGCGTACGCCGCGCGTTCCTGCTCCGGCCACAGGATGCCGGGCCCCTGGCTGCGGCACAGTGCGAGGAACTGCGCCAGTTCCCGTACGTGGGGCGAGGGTGCCGCCCCGTCCGTCGAAGGCGCGGTGTGCATGGGGCTCCTGTGGTGTGGTGTCCGTACGCGCTGTCCACGTCAGGGAACCCGGGCGTCGCCGTCATACAGAGGATTCCCCACCACGGGCCGCCGGTCCAGTCACGAACCCACGCTCCCTCACCCCGTCCTCCACGAGGACCGCAGCCCCGGCCGCGACATCAGGAGACGGTGAGCGGTTCGGTCGGCTCCTCGGGGTCCAGCAGGCCCTGGGCCGCGGCGCGCACTCCCGCCTGGAAACGGCTCTCGGCTCCCAGCTCACCCATGATGTCGGCGATGTGCCGGCGGGCCGTGCGCAACGACATACCCAGACGGCGGGCGATGGCTTCGTCCTTCAGGCCGGCGGCCAGCAGTCGCACGATCGTCTCGTGGATCTCCCGGGAGACCGATTCGAGCTGCTGGCCGACCGCGGCGGTGAACGGGGTGGCGCGGTCCCAGGTCTGCTCGAAGATCTCACACAGGTATGCCACGGTGGACGGCTCCCGGATCACCACAGCCCCCCAACTGCCGTCCTGGACGGGGATGAACGCGGTCTCGCGGTCGAAAACGATCAGACGGCCGAACAGTTCGTGCGCCGTCCGGTACTCCCCGCCGAGGGCCGAGGCCGTCGCGACGTATGCCTGGCTGGGCCCGTTGAAGCGCGCCGTGTGGTGGTAGAGAGTGCGCATCCGGACACCGCGTGCCAAGATGGCCCGGTCGCGCACCAGGGCCTCCTCCATCGCCTCAGAGACGCGGGCGCCACCGCCGGGCTGGCTGGCGATGATCTCGTCACGGCACCCTTCGGAGGCCCGTCTGAGGGCGTCACGCACGATGTGGAGGTTTTCCAGGACCTCCAGTGCTCCGGAGCCCGAGCAACGGCGGTCGTAGGAGGGTGCGGCGCGCAGCAGTTCCTCCCGGACACGGGCGAGCCTGTGCCGCTGCTGAAGGATATCGGCCTCGACGGAAGCGGCGAGCTGGGCGGCCGCGGTCTCGGGCGCCACGGCGAAGACCGCGGTGGGTTCTTCCGGATTCGCCTGCAGCAGGCGCAGGCGCAACAGGCGCCGGACACCGGCGGCGGTGTCCTCGCGGCTCATCCCGGTGGCCGCGGCGATGGCGTCGGCATGAGGGCTCCCGTGTTCGAGCACCCACGCGTACACGGCTATGTCGGAGTCCCGCAGTTCCTTGGCGTCCACCACCGTGTCGTCCAGCCCCACAGCCTGCGCCCCCACCCCATCTGCCAGGCCCTCGAACGAGCCCTGTGGTCAAGACGAACAGAATAGGAGCACGGGTTGCACACCGACACGCCGGGAGAAACCGCGCGAGCCGCCCCGCCGGCACCGTGCCCGCGCCGCCGCGGGCCGGCGGGGTCCCCGGCCCCGGACGGGCATTCCACGCCCGCGATGAGCGGAAAGTCCCTTATGCCGCCCGTCGCCTTGCTGCCACGTACTTTGCTGAGGGGAGGAACAGTCGTGAGCCCGGCCCCCGGCAGGACACTCTGGTGCCTGTCAGTAACACGACGTCCCGGCCCGCGAAGCCGGGAGAGCTGGAGCCACCCCCCGTGAAGCGTTCTTCCCTGCCCGTACGACTCGTTCTGGCGACCGTACTCACCGCCATTTGTTCCGCCACCGCGGCCGTGACGGCCGTCGTGCACCCGCCCTCGCACGCGGCCGACGCGACGCGCACCGTGGCGGCGGCGGAGCCGAAACCCTGCCTGCCTCACGAGAAGTGCGTCGACGACACCTCCTGGGGCGGCTGACCGCGCCCCAGCCAGCCCGCCGTACGTCCGCGCGATCCGAGACCAGGAGTTCCCCATGGCCCACAGCACCGAAGCACCGCCCAGCTTCACCCCCCGCGAACAGCAGGTACTCGTCCTCCTCTCCGGAGGTGACACCTACTGCTCCATAGCGAAGCGGCTGGGCATCAGCCGGCACACCGTGGACACCTACCTGCGCCACCTGCGGAAGAAGACCGGCACCACCAACCGCACCCAACTGGCCGTACTGGCTGCCCAGCTGGGCTACCGGCCCTGATCCGACCGCGCCCTCAGCGCAGGCTGAGGGCGCCGGACCGAACCGTGTGCCGCAGACCGCGGGTGAGCAGCAGGAAGCCGGCCGCGGCCCACCCGGCGAGGACCAACACCTCCTGGAACACCAGCGCCGTCGGCAGTGCGCCGCCCGCGGCCAACTGCCGTACGGCTTCCAGCCCGTGGCTCACCGGAAGCACCATGGCGATCCCCGCGAGAACACCGCTCCGCGGTACGGGGGTGTTCACCCCGGCCACCAGCAGCAGCGTGATGGTGGTGGCCACCGTCAGGTACATCCGGGACTCGGGTATGCGCAGGGCGATCCCGGACAGGCACAGCGCCAGGCAGTAGACGCCGAGGGTCATCAGGACGTTCACGCACAGGATGGCCGGCAGTGCCGCCCAGCGCAGCGGGACGGGCAGCAGCAGATGCACGGTGAGCAGCGCGACAGTCGAGGTCAGCAGGCCGTCGGTGACCCAGTGCAGCCCGCGCGAGACCAGCGCGAGGAACGGCGGCGTGCGGCTGATCAGCAGGAACTGCAGGGTTCCCGAGCGGAGTTCACCCACCGTGGAGGTGACCACGCCCAGTGCGCCGAGCGGGCCGAGCACGACGGCGTTGCCCAGGGCGAGGTAGCCCTGCTGCTCGGGCGAGCCGAGGAGCTGGCCCAGATTGGCGAAGAAGAGCACCTGGCACAGCAGCCTGACCAGCCAGCCACCGAGCCAGGAGCGCCAGGTGAACATGGCCCGGTAGTCCTGGTAGGCGGCGAGGGCGCCGTAGCCGACCAGCTGGAGCAGAGACCCCGCCGAGCGCCTGGCCGCCGGAGCGGTACCGGGGCGGCTAGTCATGGAGCATCACCTTTCCGCTGCGGACGGAGGTGAGGATCCCGCGCAGCAGGAGCACGCCCAGCAGGGTCTGGATCAGGACCAGGCCGCACAGCACGCCCAGACGCTGCGGCAGGTGGGGGACGGCCCCCTCGGCCGCGTCCCTGAGCAGGTCGGTGCCCCAGGAGAGGAAGAACCCCTCCGCCAGCCAGTCGAAGGGGGCCGGCAGCCGGTCGACCGGGAGGATGAGGCCACCGAGCAGATAGAAGGGATAGGTCAGGGAGTTCTGGAGCGTACGAGCCCCACGCGCCTTGATCATCAGTCCGCTGACCAGCAGGGCGGCGCTCGCGCATCCCGCGATCAGCAGGACCACCACGAGAAGAGCCACCGCGGGGCTGCGCAGCGCCACGTCCAGGCCGAACAGGACCCGGCCGACGAGCACGACCTCGAACAGCACAGGCAGGGCGAGCAGGGTGGTGGTGAAGGTGCGCACCGCCAGGGCGAGGAGATAGCGCTCCGGGGTGAGCAGCGACAGCTCCAGCGTGCCGTCCGACCGGTCGTCGTCGACGACCTCGGCCGCGACGAACACCGCGTGTGCCCAGAGGCTCATGACGAACGCGGTGAGCGCCACGGTGGTGGCCAGTTCTTCGCGATGGTGGCTCAGCAGGAAGTGGAAGAAGACGAGCGAGTACAGCGGGATCACGGCCAGAGTGGCGAGCATCCCCGGGGACCGGGCCAGGATGAGGCCCTGCGCCCGTGCGGAGGCGGCTATCACAGGGTGAACTCCCGGTCCTCGATGACGGTCCGGTAGACCTCGGTCAGGCCGGGAGCGGCGACCGCGATGGACTCGGCCCGGGACTGCGCCAGCAGCAGCAGGGCCTGGGCAAGGCTCTCGTCGTCGGCGGGCCGGGCCGTGAGGTTGCCCCCAGCGTCGGTCGTGGAGCTGCCCGGCAGCGCGGCGATCCGCGCGGCGGTGCCGGGCAGTACACCCACGGCGGTGAGGGTGCGGGGGACACGGAGCTCGGCGAGCAGTTCCGTCGAGGAGCCGATCCGCAGGATGCGGCCGTGGTCGATGAGGGCGACCCGGGAGCACAGGGCCTGCGCCTCCTGCATGTCGTGCGTGGTCAGGACGATGGTCGTCCCGCTGCCGCGAAGGGTCCGGACCAGTTCCCGGAACCCGGCCCCGGCATGCGGATCCATCCCGTTGGTCGGCTCGTCCATGACCAGTACGTCCGGCTCGCCGAGCAGGGCACGGGCCAGGTGAACCCGCTGCACCATGCCTCGGGAGAAGGTCTCGACCCGGTCGTCGCCACGGGCTCCGAGACCGAGGAGTTCCAGGACCTCCTCGGTCCGCCGGCGGACGGCGCGCGGGTCCAGGCCCTGCAGGGCGGCCCAGTAGCGCAGGTTCTGGCGCGCCGTCAGCCGGCCGTAGAGACCCCGGTCTCCGCCGAGCACCAGGCCGATGCGGCGCCGCACCTCGCGCGGCCGGCCCACAACGTCGAAACCGGAGACCCGGGCGGTGCCGGAGGTGGGGACGAGCAGGGTGGTGAGGATACGGGAAAGGGTCGTCTTGCCCGCTCCGTTGGGTCCGAGCAGGCCGAGCACCTCGCCCTGCCCGACGTCGAAGCTGACGTGGTCGAGCGCGGTGACCTCGCGACCCCGCCGGGTCCGGAAGGTCCGGGTCAGATCGTTGACCTCGATGACGGCCATGCCCCTCAGACCTCCCCGCCGGTGTGCGCCGAGCCGGGGGCGGCCCGCAACGGCCACGGCGCGAGCCCTGCCAGTTGTTCCAGGGCGGACGCGTGCAGTGCCGGATCGACCAGCTCGCCGGTGACCATCAGGAAGTCCGCGACCGGAGTGCGGGTGATGACGCCCTCGCTCCAGCGGTGTTCGGTGCGCTGATGGCCCGCGCCGCGCCGCAGCGGAGCGGTCAGCTGCATCCCGTAGTGCTGCTCGTGGCGGCCCGCCGGCGCCTGGACGCGGTGGCGGAGCTGTGCGTCCGCCGGGGCGCGCAGCCCCTCGACCAGCTCTTCGGGGACGGTGGCGGCCAGGCGGGGGCAGGCACGCACACGCTCGCACAGTTCAAGCAGCTCGGGGGCGAGTGCGAACTCCTCGGCGGCGGCGATCAGCGGCCGGGGCGCGGGGGCGGCGGGGGAGGTCAGGACACAGACGAGGTCGATGACGTCCTTGACGGTGAAGGGACGCTGGAAGCGCTCCTCCGCGAGGGAGAGCACATCCGCGAGGACCTGGTCCTCGGGCAGTGACGCACGCAGCGGTACCAGTCCGGGCTTTCCGGCGAACCCGAAGGTAGTGACCTCGATGCCGTGGTCCGGATCGAGCAGGGGGTCGTCGCCGGGCCACCAGACGGCGGCGAACAGGTGCCGTTGCGGGGTGTCGAGTACGGTCAGTTCCGCCTCGTCGCTGCCGTGGTGGTCCAGTGCGAGGGCCAGTACCCGCCACAGAGCGGCCTCGGAGGGCACGACGACATCGAGGTCGCCCAGTGCCCGCAGGGTCCCTTCGGGGTAATGGCGGGCCAGCGACGGGCCCTTGACCACGCGGGCGCCGGGCACCCCCGCAAGGTCCTCGGCCAGTCGCCGGTAGGTCTCCGCCCGCCTGCGCATCCGGACGAGTTCGTCGCGGGCGCCGGTGCCCATCGCGGTGCCCTCCCGCTCGGCCAGTGACAGGACGAGCGGTGAGAGCACGCCCCGCACCTGCCGGGCGGCCGTGAGCAGGCGGCGGGCGGGCAGCTCGGTGTCCACCTCGAGGAGTTCGTGGAGCAGGTCGAGGGTGAGGGGGAAGTCGGAGCGGTGATCCGATGTCATACGAGGACTCCTCGGAGCCAGGGGACGGTCGCCCCCGAGGGGGCGGTCAGGGGCGGGAGGCGTACATGTAGCCGTGTGTCGGCGTCCAGCCCTGCCGGAGCAGAGCCTCCACGACCCGGGCGGCCCGGTCCTGGCCCTCGGGGTCCGCGGGGTGGGTGACGTTGCCGATCAGTGGCCTGCCCAGCGCGGCGGCGGTGTCGGCGCAGGCCGCGACGAGGCGGGTGGTGGCGGCCCGGCGCAGCGCCGCGTCCTCAATGAGGATGTCCACCAGTTCGACGAACTCGTTCTCGCTGACGTCGTCGTACGCGTCCGTCAGGATCGTGGCGTGACCGACCGGCGCGGTCCTTCCGGGCACCCGCACCAGGTAGGAACGCCGGTCGGGAGCTTCGAGCAGGCGGCGGACGGACTCCGCGGCACCTTCACGGGTCTCGGTGTGGCCGCGGTCGGCCGACGCGTCACGGATCGCCCGCGAAAGCCACCGCCCGACCGCCTCGTCGTCCGCCTCCGCCGCCTCGGTGAGCCGGAGGGCGTCGGAGGCGGGTGCGGGCGCGGCCAGGGTGTGGCGCAGATAGCTCAGCAGGGGCTGGAGGCCGGGGGGCGTGGGGAGGTGCGCCGGGACGCGCACCACGGCCGAGGAGCAGCCGGGGTGGCGCCGGAAGAGTGTGGCAAGCAGCTCGGGCGCCCGGGCGAGGAGCGCCGGGTCGGCGTGCTCCACCAGGCACTGCACCTCGCCGCTGGCCGGCTCCCGGTACTCGCCCGCCACCACCGGCAGGCCGTCGATGCGGCTGAGCATCCCGGCCTCCCGCGCGGCGCGCAGGTAGCGGTCACCGATGTCGAACGGCGAGGGCGGCGGCCCGCCCGGGGCCGGGCTCACACCCGCTCCGGGCGGACGACCGTGATCAGCGAATCGCCCAGCTCACGTGCCGCCCGGGCGACGTCGCCCGCCGTCACGCCCGCGAGGGCTTCGATCTCCTGCTCCGCTTCCCAGACCCGGTCCTCCAGGATCCGCTGGGTGGCGACGGCGATGGCCCGGTCCAGTGGCGCCTCGGCCTCCCGGACCACCTCGACGGTCGCCCGGCGGACGGCCGCCGCGAAGTCCCGCTCGCACGGCCCGTCCTCGGCCACGTCGCTCAACACCTCCCGGAACACTTCGAGCAGCCGGGGCGCGTTGTCCGGCTCGCATCCGGCGAGCATCCGCCAGGCGCCGGAGTCGCTGTAGTTGCGTGACCAGGAGCGGAAGTCGTAGGCCAGTGCCTCCTGGTTGCGCAGCCTGGCGTAGAGCGGGGAGGCCGGGCTGCCGCCCAGGAGGTGCGCGAGGACGGTGTAGGCGTGCCGGCGCGGATCGCCCGCGCGCGGCGCGCGCCCGCCGGCGAGCAGCCAGCAGAAGGAGTCCGGCCACTGCTCCACGGCCTGGGGCACGGGAGGTCCGGGGATGCCGCCGAGGGAGCCGAGCCGCGGATCGGGGGTCTCGTTCCACACCGCGTGGCCGAGGCCGCCGCGCCGCAGTGCCTCGCGCAGGGCGTCCTCGGGCAGGCCGCCGGCCACGGACACGGCGATCGGGGAGGTGCGCAGCGCGAGGGCGTGCGCGCCGCGCAGGGAGTCCAGGGTGAGCCCGGAGACGGTCTCAGGACGTCCGCCGACGGGCGAGCCCAGCGGGTGCCCGGCGAACAGCCGTGAGAAGAAGGCGTCCTGCACGGTGTCGGCGTCGTCGGAGTCGGCGGCCGCGAGCTCCTGGAGCACCACGTCCCGCTCGGCCTCGAACTGCGCCTGGTCCCACTGGGGCTCCAGCAGTGCCCGGCACATCCACACGGCGACGTCGGCCGCGTCCTCGGTGAGCACCTGGGCGTGGATGACCAGTGACTCGGGGCCGGTCCTGGCGTTGCAGTCGCCGCCCCGGTCCTCGATGCGCTCACTCAGTGACGGCCCGTCCCCGAGGGGCGCGGACATCAGCAGGTGTTCGAGCATGTGGGCGGCACCGGCGCTGCCCGGGGGATCGTGCCGGGCACCGAATCCGAGCGCGATACACAGGCTGGTGGTTCGCAGGGAGCTGTCGTGGTGCACCACCACGGGAACATCGAACGTCGGTGAGGGGGTCATGATTTTTCCCGTCGTACGAAAGGGCGGGGAGACAGGCGGGGGTGCCGCCGGACTTTCGTCCGGCGGCACCCCCTCAGGTCATGCGAATTACTTGCCCGTACGGACGTTGACCTTGTCGAGACGCGGACGCATGGAAACGGCGTGGTTGCGGGTCATGATGTAACTCCCTTGATTGGAATGCTTGTTATGAACGTCCCGGCGAGGAGTTTCCCTCGGCGGCACATTCACTATTTGACCGGCAGGCCGCCCGGCTGTCAACAATTCCCGGCACAAAAGGCCATCACGAATAAACGGGTCACGCGATGACGTCACCGAATTCGAGTTCACCGGTCCGCGCCCACGCCTGAACGGGCCACGCCCATTCGCCGATATACGGGCCGGAATTTCGGCGGCATTATCGGAATCGCTATTCGCCATTCCTGTGGTCGGCCGGTTCAGGCTTCCCCGTACGTGTACCTACCGAAGGAGAGTCAAGTGTCGAGCAACCACTCCCTGTTCCTGATCAAACCGGACGGGGTGGAGCGGCAGCTCCAGCAGGCGGTCGTCGAGGCCGCCGAGGAAGCCGGCCTCACGGTCGTCTGCCGGCACCGGCTGCTGCTGGGCGAGGAGGACATCGTCCGGGCCTGGGCGGACACCCGCCGCTCGGATCACCCTCTGGAGCACCTGTCCCTGGACTTCTGGTACGGCGGGCGTCCGATGGAGGTACTGCTCGTGAGCGGCACCGACGCCCTCGCCCGCGCGAACCGGGTCAAGTCCACGGTGCGGGCCGGATACCGGCTGGGCCCCTTCGCCAACGTGGTGCACACCCCGGATCACACCGGGGAGTTCGACCTCCAGCTGTCCGTATTCGCCAGGGACTGCCCGACCTGTGCCGGGACGGTGTCCACCGATTTCGGCGACTACGCCGACGTACCGCAGGCGTACCCGCCCGGCACGCTGCTCCCCGCCGCCTGGCGTGACATCGAACGACTGCGGGAGCTGGCACAGCCTCTGTGGGACGACCCGGCGTCCTGCTTCTGGCGCCCGACCTACCCGGAGCCCTACCGGGCCGACAACCCCCAGGGCCCACAGGACCGGGCGCTGTACATCGCCGCCTCCCCGCATCAGCTGTCCTTCGACAACCTGGTGGGGGCCCTGCTGACGGCACTGCCCGGGATCGGGTTCGCCCACGCCCTCGAACTGATCGTCTCCGCACTGCACCACCAGGACTTCACCCTGGCGGTGGGCACCTCGGCCGAGTGCGAGCGCTACCGGGACGCGCTCATGGCGCAGGGCCTCAACACCCCCATCCGTACGCTCGCCCAGGACGCGTTGCGCCGCGAGGAGCAGATCCGCACGAGCGGGCTGCCGGACACCGCCACGGTGCCGGCGGCATGAGCGACCAGCTCGCCGCCCGGCAGGCCAAACGCGCCGCGCTGCTGGCCGCCGGGGTCGACCCCTACCCGCCGGCCCGGCCGGTCGGCGCGCGCGTCGCCGGGCTGCGGCAGCGCTACGGGGCGCTGCCGCCGCACACCCGGACCGGCGTCGCGGTGACCGTGGGCGGCCGGATCATCAGCCGCCGTGACCACCGGGACGTCGAGTTCGCAACCCTGCGCGACGGGGCCGAGGAGATCCAGGTCCTGCTCGCCGGCGACCGCGGCACCGAAGGACCGCGGGCCGCGTGGCGCAGGACGACGGACCTGGGAGACCTGGTGGTGGTCGACGGCGAGCTGGTCACCACCGGCAGCGGCGCCCTGGCGGTGGTGGTGCGGGAGTTCACGCTCGCGGCCACGGCCCTGCGGCCGCTGCCGGGCAGGTCCGCCACCGGGACGGTGGCGGACCCCGCGGTGGCGGAGCGCCGCGGCGCGACGCCCCGGCACCGCTACCGGCAGATGCTGCTGGATCCCGGTGAGACCGCCCGCGCGCACGCCCGGGGATCGGCGCTCCGGGCGCTGCGGGAGGGGCTTTACGAGCGGGGCTTCTCCGAGGCCGATACCCCGCTGCTGCACCCGCTGCCCAGCGGGACGGCCCGCCCGTTCTCGGCCCACATGAACGCCTGGGGTCTGCCGCTGCATCTGCGTGCCACGGCCGAGATGTACCTCAAGCGGCTCATCGTCGGCGGAATGGACCGGGTCTTCGAGATCGGCCGGGTCTTCCGGAACGAGGGTGTCGACGCCCTGCACTTCCCGGAGTTCACCGTCTGCGAGGCATACGCCGTCCACACGGACTACCTGGACGCGGCCGCGCTCGCCGAGCGACTGGTCGCCGCCGTGGTGAGCGCCCTGGACGCATCGCACGCCGTGCCGCTGTCGTTCGCCCGCCACCGATTCCACGATCTGCTCGGCGCGGCCCTGGGCACGGTGGTGAACGGCTCGACCTCACGCCGGGAACTGGCCGACCACGCCGCGCAGTACGGCATCGAGGCGCCGGAGGGCGCGGGCGCCGGCGCCCTGGCCCTGCTGCTCTACCGCAAGCTGGCCGAACCCCTGCTTGAGCGGCCGACGTTCGTCTTCGACTTCCCGGCCGAGGGCGCGATACTCGCCCGCCCCCACCGCCGGGACCCCGCGCTCGTCGAGAGCTGGAGCCTGGTGATCGGCGGACTCGACGTCGGCCAGGGGTGCAGCGAGCTGACCGACCCGGTGGAGCAGCGCCGCCGCTTCTGCGCCCAGGCCGCCGCTCGGGCGGAGCGGGGCCTCGGCGCCACCGTTCTCGACGAGGGCTTCCTGGCCGCCCTGGAACACGGGCTGCCGCCGCTGGGAGGTCTCGTCCTGGGGGTGGACCGGCTGATCACCGCGCTGCGCGGCACCGGACGCCTCCGCGACCACCAGTGCCATCCCATCGCCCGGCCGGAGCCGGGCCCCGTACCCCGCCCCGGTCCCTCCGCGTCCACCCGTACCCACCTGTCGGCACCGGTCCAGGAAGGAGAACCACGATGACCACTGACCACGAACGGCTCGACACCCTTCTGACGAGCGCCTGTGCCCGCTTCGCCCATCGGCCCGCGCTCACCGACGCCACCCGCACCCTCACCTACGCCGAACTGGCGGCCGAGGCGGACACCCTGCGCACCGAACTGGCATCGGCCGGGCACCACCCGGGCGAGCCCGTGCTGGTCCGGGTGGGCAACCGCGGCGGTGACCTCGCCGCCCAGCTGGCCGTGTGGCGGGCCCGGGGCACCGTCGTCCCGGTCCATCTCGGCACCCCGGACACGATGATGCGGGAGAGCGCCGGACGCACCGGCGCCCGCCTCGTACTGGACGCCGACGGCCCCTTGGGCGTCCGTGTCCGGGACATCGTCCCGGCGCCCGCCCGCACCCCCCGGGAACTCGGGTCGGAGCAGGCGCTGGTGGCGTTCACCTCCGGAACCACCGGAAGGCCCAAGGGGGTCGTCCTGTCCCACCGGGCCCTGACCGGCAAGCTGCGCGCCATCGACCGGGTGCTGCCGTTCCGGCCCGGCGAGGAGGCCCTGCAGGTCCTCCAGCTCCACTTCACCTTCGGGCAGTGGACCTCGCTGCTGACCCTGGCCACGGGCGGCACCCTGCACCTGCTGCCCCGGTTCGACGCACCGGCCGTACTGCGGCGTCTCGCCGCCGAGCGGGCCGACCGGATCGCGGTGGTGCCCAGCATGCTGCGTATGGTCGACCGCGAGCTGAACACCCCCGGCACGGGGCCGGAGCTCCGCGAGGCGCTGCGGGCATCCGGCGGGCCCGGCACCTGGATCACCGGCGGGGAACCGCTGCCCTCCGGGCTCGGCCACCGGCTGCGGGCCGCGCTGCCCGGCTCGGGCATCGCCGACGTGTACGGACTCAGCGAGACCTCCACCTCCGACTTCATCCTCACCCCCGACCGGTACGACGCCGCCGCGGGCACCATCGGCCGGCCGAGCCCGGGCGTGGAGTTCCGCATCGCCACCGGCGACGGCCCGCCGTTGCCGGCCGTACCCGGCTCCACGGGCGAACTGTGCCTGCGTACACCCTTTCTGATGACCGGCTACCTCGACGATCCGGCGGCCACCCGGGCCGCGATGGACGGCGACTGGCTGCGCACCGGCGATCTCGCCGTCGTCCGCCCCGCCGACGGCATGGTGGAACTGGTCGGCCGCAAGAAGCAGCTTCTCTGCCGCGGCGGCATCAAATTCGCGCCGCTGGAGGTGGAGCGCCCGTACGCGCTCCACCCGGCCACCGCCGGCTGCCTGGCCGTCGGCGTCCCGGACCCGATGCTCGGCGAGCGCGTCCATCTGGTGTTCGTCGCCGCCCCGGGCACCAGCCCCACCGAGGAGGAACTGCGTGCCCACGGCCGCCGCCACCTGCAGCCGTACCAGGTTCCCGAGCGCGTCCACTTCGTCGCGGAACTCCCGCTGGGCCGCACCGGCAAGACCGACCGCGCGGCCGCGGCCCGGCTCGCCGCGGCCGCCCCGGCCGGGACGGAGGGCCGCCGGTGACCCTGCTCGGTGTCTCCACCGCCGCCCTCACCGACCGGGACGACTTCGGTGCGCTGCTCGCCTACCGGCCCGACGTGATCGAGTTCTACGGGTACCCCGCGAAGGCGCTGCCCCGCATCGCGCGGTTCTGCGCCGAGCACGGCATCCGCCCCGCCCTGCACACCCCCGTCCCGTACGACGGCGCCGACCCGCCCCGGCGTTTCGCGCCCACCGGCCCGGACCCTCGGGAGGCGTCCGCGGCCCTGCGGCTGACCGAGGCCACCGTGCGCTGCGCGGCCGACCTGGGCGCGCTCCACGTGGTCGTGCACTTTCCCAGCCCCTATCCGCCCTACCAGGGAGCGGGGTTCGAGGAGGCGGCCCAGGAGTTCCTCTCCGCCGTGGCCGCCCTCGCCCGTGAGCACGCAGTCGCCGTGCTCGTCGAGAACCTCTCGGCCCATCCGCTGCTGCGGACCCCCGAGCAGTACCACCGGGCGCTGGCCGCCCACCGCGAGCTGGGCCTGTGCCTGGACCTCGGGCACGCACACCTCCTCGGCGCGGACAGCGCGGCACCCGACGGCTTCGCCGCCCTCTTCGGGTCCCGCGTACGCAGCATGCACGTCTACGAGACCACCGCCGAGCGCTACCCGCGGTACGGGCACGAGCCCGCGAACCGGGGCGGCACCCGGGCCGAGGGCTTCATGGGCCTTCGGGACCTGCTCCCCGACCTCCTGCGCCGCACCCGACCCGCGGCACTGGTCATGGAGCACGAGCCGGTCGCACCCGGCACGGAGCCGGCCGTCGCCGACTGGCTCAGAGAACTGATCCACCACCACGACGACACAGGAGCGATCGTATGAGCAACAGCACGCATCTGGGCCTGGTGACCCGCCTCGCCGAAACCGCGGGCCCGGACCGCACCACCCTGCTGAAGGAACTGTCGGAGACCACCCAGCACCTGATCGACACCACGGGCCGCGGCCTCGACCTCACCGAGGCCGACCTCACCGGCTTCGACCTCAGCGACGCCGACCTGCGCCGCGCCACCTTGAACCGGGCCGTGCTGCACAGCACCCGGCTGGTCTCGGCCGACCTCTCGGAGGTCTCCATGGTCTGCCCCGGGATGGAACGCACCAACCTCCAGGGCGCCAGCCTGCGCTCGGCGTACGTGCACGCACTGGCCGCGCAGACCTGCACCTTCGACGGCGCCGACCTCTCCGGGCTGCGGGACGCCACCGGCACCCTGTTCCACGGATGCAGCATGCGCGGCGCCCACCTGGACGGCGCCCACCTGGCGGGTTCCTTCTTCTACCAGTGCGACCTGTCGGACGGCTCCGCACAGGCCGCGAACCTCCAGGGCGCACTCGTCAACGAATGCCTCCTGGACGGCGCCGTCCTCGACGGTGCGCTGGTCGACCAGCTCACCGTCACCAAGTCCTCGTTGCACGAGACCTCGCTGCGGGGCGCGAGCGGCAAGGGGCTGGTCCTGCAGCGCCTCACCGCCGCGGACGGGCTGGTCCTCGCCGGCGCCGCCCTGCCCGGTCTGCGGCTGTCCGAAGTCCGGGCCGACCGGCTCGACGCCGCGGGGCTCTCCGCCCGCGACGCCGACCTCGCCGAGACCGTACTGACGGGTGCCGACCTGACCCGCGCAGACCTCAGCGGCACCCGGATCAGCCACTGCGACCTGCCCGGCGCACGGCTCACCGACGCGCACCTGACCGGCGGATCGGTGGCCTCCAGCAGCCTGCGCGGCGCCGTGCTGCGCGGCGGCCACGGCGAGAACCTGCACCTCGTGGAGAGCGACCTGACCGGCGCCGACCTGGCCGGTTTCACCGGCCGCTGCCTGACGGCCCGTGACGTCCGGTTCACCGGAGCCAACCTGCGCGGCGCCAACCTCTACCGGGCCATGCTCACCGGCGACCCGCCCCGCGCCATGAGCCTGCGGGGCGCCGTACTGGAGAACGCCACCCTGGTCCAGGCGTACATCGCCGCCGACTTGCGAGAGGCCGACCTGCGGGGCGCCAACTGCGCCTACAGCCGTTTCAGCCAGTCGGACCTCAGCGGGGCCCGCCTGAAC
The DNA here is from genome assembly GCF_040644195.1 of Streptomyces sp. NPDC047014. Lineage (NCBI taxonomy): Bacteria > Bacillati > Actinomycetota > Actinomycetes > Kitasatosporales > Streptomycetaceae > Streptomyces > Streptomyces sp. NPDC047014. The sequence goes on from NZ_JBEYVX010000022.1 coordinate 22,994, forward strand.
GGCGCGAGCATGTACCAGTCCACCTGGATCAAGGTCCCGGTCCACGGCGCCGACCTCACCGGGGTGCGCGCCCCGGTGTTCACCGACAGGTGCCCGGGCCTGCGCGGAGCGCTGGACCGGGCGGGAGGCCCGGCCGCCGCGGAGTTCACCGCCTTCCTGGAGAGCTTCGAGGCCGCCCTCGCCACCGGCCGCAAGGGCTCCACGTGACCCGCGTCCTGATCGTCGCCGCCCACCCCGACGATGCCGAACTGGCCCTCGGCGGGACCATCGCCCGGCTCACCGAGGACGGCACCGAGGTGACGGTCGCCCTGTTCACCGTCTCCGAGACGGCCGGCGCCGAGGACCGCGGACGCCGCGCCCGGCGCGTCGCTGCCGCCGAGGCCGCCGCCGGGGTCCTCGGGCACCGCCTGCACTGGCTCGGCGACGGCCGCTACGACCAGGTCGAGGACATCCCCGAGTACCGGGCGGTCGGGCTCGTCGACGAGCTGGTGGCACACACCGACCCCGACACCGTCATCAGCCACTGGGACGGCGATTCGCACGGCGACCACGTCCGCGTCGCCCGCGCGGTCATCGCCTCGTCCCGGCGCTGGCCGCACGCCGCACTGGCGCAGTTCGGCCCCAACGAACACCGCACCGTGCGTCATGCGGAGTTCGTCCCCAACCTCTACGTCCCCACCGCCGGTCACCTCGCGCACAAGGCGCGGGCCCTGGCCTGCCACCGCTACCCCGGGCAGGGGTTCCGCGCCCTGGACACCGACGCGGTCGAGCTGTTCGACCGGGCGCGGGGGGCCGCTGTGGGGCTGGACGCGGCCGAAGGGCTGCGCCTCGTACGCCATCGCTTCACCCCCGGCCGCCCGCTCCTCTGAGCACCCGGCCTTCACACCGAGGGAGTCACCGCCGTGACATCACTGACCACCGAGACCTCTTGGGCCCCGCCCGCACCGGCCACCGTCCCGGCCGCCCCGGCCGTCCCCGCGCCCCACCCCGACTACCGGGCCGACCTGGTGGCCGGACGCACCACGGCCTGCGTCTGGGGCCTCGGCCACATCGGATGGTCCACGGTCGAAGCGCTCCGTGCCGAGGGCGTCGCCGTCGTCGGGTACGACATCGATCCCGCCCGGGCCGAGCAGCGCCGCGCCGTCGCGTCCGGACCGGCCGGACCCGCCGCCCGGGTGACCTCGGACCAGGCCCTCGCCCTGGCCGAGAACGTCGCCGTGCACTTCGTCGCCGTGCCCACCGAACGCGAGGCGGAACCTTTCTCCGGGGCGTTGGTCGAGGTGTTCTCCGCCATCGTCGCCGACACCGCCGCCCGGCGGCCGGACCGTCCGCCGCTGGTGATCGTCGAGTCGACGCTGACCCCCGGCACGGTCGAGGAGCTGCTGCTCCCGATCATCGCCTCCGCCGGCCTCGCACCCGACACCGACCTGCTGCTCGCCCTCGCCCCGCGGCGTGACTGGTTCCTGGCCGAGGGGTACGGGCTGCGCGACCTCGACCGGATCTACTGCGGCGTGGCGGCGCGCTCCGCCGACGCCGCCCGGGACGTCCTCGGGCTGATGTGCGACACGCTGCACCGCGCTCCCAGCCACATAGAAGGCGAGCTCGTGAAGTGCGTGGAGAATGCCTACCGCCATGTGGAGATCACCCTCGCCAACCAGCTCAGCCTCGCCTACTCCCACGTGGACATGGTGGAGGTGCTGCGGCTGGCCGGCACCAAGTGGAACATCGGAACCTTCCACCCGAGTTTCGGCACCGGCGGCTACTGCATCCCGCTGTCCAGCCGGTACCTGCTGCGCGGCGCGGCCGACGCCTCGCGGCTGTCCCTGCTCAGCGAGGCGGTGGACACCGACATGCGGATGCGCGGCCTGGTCGCCGAGGCGATCGCGCCCAGGGGCCCGGTGCTGGTCCTCGGGCTCGCCTACAAGGGAGGGATCAAGGTGGCCACGCTCAGCCCCACCGTGCGGATCACCGAGGAACTGCGGCGGCTGGGAACGGAGTTCAGCGTCCACGACCCGATGTACAGCGCCGAGGAGATCGAGGCCCTGCTCGGCCCCGGCACGGCCGCCACCGATCTGGCCCGCGCCTTCCGGGAGGCGTCCACCGTCCTCGTCGTGCCCGACCACCCGGAGTTCCGCGGCGAGCCGTACCTCTCCCTCCTCGACGAGCCGCGCGAGCAGCCGCTGTTGGTCCTGGACAACCACGGGGTCTGGGACGACGACCGGGAGTGGCCCGCCCACGTCGCCTACCGCAGGGCCGGCGGGATCTCCTGGCTGGACGCCTCCGCGACCGGGCCGGCGGACCCCCGATGACCGACTCCGCACTCGCGGCTCCCACGGCGCCGCACAGCGCGCCGCAGTCCCCTCACGCGCCCGCCGACCCGGTGGTCGTCCGCACCCGGGAGCTGGCCCGGTCGCTGCTGGCCCCCGCCGCCGCCACGACCGCCGCGGGACGCGTGCCGCGCTCCCATCTCAGCGCCCTGGGCTCGGCGGGCGCCCTGGGCACCGCGGTGTACCGGCCCGCCGGACCCCACACAGCGGCGCAGGTACAGCGTGAGGTCTCGGAGTCGATCGCCGCGGCGGACGGCGCGACCTGGTGCGTCTTCGCCCAGCACCACCACCCGCTGCGGGAGGTGGCGGGCTGCGCCGACGCCGGGGTCCGTGACCGCTGGCTCGCACCCATGACGGACGGCCGGGTCCTCGCCGCCGTCGCGACCTCGCACCTGCGCAGGCCCGGCCCGCCGGCCGTCACCGCCGTCCGCGACGGGCAGGGGTGGCGGCTGCACGGCCGCCTCGCCTGGCTGACCGGCTGGGCCATCGCCGACGTGGTCCTCGTGGGCGCGGTCACCGCCGACGACGATGTCCTGTTCGCCCTGCTGGACTGCGACGAACGGGCCGGGCTCACCGCCGTGCGCCCGCACCGGCTGTGGAGCATGACGGCGACCGGCACGGTGTCGGCGCGGCTGGACGGCGCCCGCGTCGGGCCCGGCCGGCTGATCGCCCTGCACCCGGGAGCCGACTGGCGCCGCCTCGACGCCGAGCGCCGTCCGAACGTCAATCCCGGCGTGTTCGGCACCCTCGCCGCCGCCACCGCCTGCCTGACCGACTCCGGGCAGGGTGCCGAGTACCGCGAACTGGGCCTGGGCATCGCTGCCGAGGCGGGCGCCCTGCGCGCCACCGCCTACCGGCTGATGGACGAGGTACCGGCCCATGAGGCGGCGGACGAGCGCCTCGCGGTCAGGGCCGCGGCACTGGAGCTGGCCGGCCGGGCCGCCACCGCCTGCGTCGCGGCCGGCGGCGGCGCCTCCGCCGCTACCGGTTCCCTGCCGGCCCGGCTGCTGGCGGAGGCCGCCTTCCACCTCGTACAAGCGCAGACCCATGAGAGCCGCAGCGCCACGGGAGCCCGGATGCTCGCCGTCGCGGACGCCGTCCGGAGCGTCCGGTGACGGGTCGGGTACGGCCCCGCAGGGTCCGGCTCGCGGACACCGGCCCCACCGTGTTCACGGAGATGTCGGAACGGGCCGCCCGGTACGGCGCGATCAACCTCGGCCAGGGCTTTCCGGACACCCCGGGGCCCGCGCCCGTGGTCGAGTCCGCGATCGCCGCCCTGCGCGCCGGACACCACCAGTACCCGCCGGTTCCCGGACTGCCGCAGCTGCGGCGCGCCGTCGCCGACCACCAGCGAACCTGGTACGGGATCGACCTGGACCCCGCCCGGGAGGTCGTCGTGACCACCGGCGCCTCCGAGGCGCTGGCGGCCGCCCTGCTGGCGCTGACCGGCCCCGGGGACGAAGTCGTCGTCCTGGAGCCGTACTACGACGCCTACGCGGCCTGCGTCGCGCTGGCGGGGGCCACCCTGGTGCCCGTCCGGCTCGACGCGCCCGCCTTCACCCTGGATCCGGCGGCTCTGCGCCGCGCCGTGACCCCGCGGACGAAGGTCCTGCTCGTCAACACTCCGCACAATCCGACCGGGTCGGTGCTGCCCCCCGCGTCCCTGCGGCAGATCGCGGAAACGGCCGTGGCCCACGACCTGCTGGTCATCTCCGACGAGGTGTACGAACACCTGGTGTACGAGGGGCCGCCGCACCAGCCCCTGGCCACCTTGCCCGGCATGGCGGAGCGAACCCTGACCATCGGATCAGCCGGCAAGACCTTCTCCTTCACCGGCTGGAAGGTCGGCTGGGCCACCGGCCCCCGCGATCTGGTCGAAGCGGTCACCGCGGTCAAGCAGTACCTGTCGTTCGCCTCCGCGACCCCCTTCCAGTACGCGGTCGCGGACGCCCTGCGGCTGCCCGCCGCGCACTTCACCGGGCTGCTCGACTCGCTCAGGCGCCGCCGCGACCTGCTCGTGGACGGACTGAACGACGCCGGTCTCCTCGCGCACGCCCCACGCGGCACCTACTTCGTGACCGCCGACATCCGCCCGTTGGGCGAGCGGGACGGCCTGGAGTTCTGCCGCTCCCTGCCCGCCCGCTGCGGCGTCGCGGCCATCCCCCACCAGGTCTTCCACACCGATCCGGACGCGGGCCGCCCCTATGTCCGGTTCACGTTCTGCAAACAGGAGGCCGTGCTCGACGAAGCGGTGCGAAGGCTCTCCCGCCTGCGCCACAGCCGCCCGGCATCCACCCTCCGCACGAAAGGGACGAACCCGTGACCACCACGGCCGACCACCCCACCGCCCTCCGGGCCGCCCCGCGCCGGGCCGAACTGGAAGCCGGCCTGAGGGCCGTCACCGCCCGCATCAAGGCAGCGGCGGCCGCCTGCGCCCGCGATCCGCGTGACATCACCCTGGTGGCCGTCACCAAGACCTGGCCCGCGTCGGACGCCCGCCTCCTGCACGGGCTCGGCGTCGGGCACATGGGCGAGAACCACGACCGGGAAGCGGCGGCCAAGGCCGCCGAACTGGCCGATCTCGCCGAGCCGCCGCAATGGCACTTCGTCGGCTCGCTGCAGCGCAACAAGGCCGCCTCGGTGGCCCGTTACGCCGGCCTCGTCCACTCGGTGGACCGTCCCGGACTGGTGACAGCCCTCTCCCGAGGAGCCCAGAAAGCCGGTCGCACGGTGTCCTGCCTGCTCCAGGTGAGCCTCGACGGGGACCCGCGCCGCGGTGGGGTGCCGGCCGAGGGGATCGAAGCCCTCGCCGAAGCGGTGGCGGACGCCCCCGGCCTGCGCCTGTCCGGCGTCATGGCGGTCGCCCCGCTCACCGGACCGGCCGGGCCGGCCTTCGCCCGGCTGGCCTCACTCGCCGACCGGCTGCGGACGGACCATCCGCAGGCCACGACCGTGTCGGCCGGCATGAGCGGCGACCTGGAGGAAGCCGTCGCGGCCGGTGCGACCCATCTGCGGGTGGGCTCCGCCCTCCTGGGCCACCGCACGTACCCGGCGCCCACCGGCGCGCACCGTACACACGGCGCACCGCTGGACGGTGCCGCATGAGCGCTCCCTCCCACCCGCACGCGCGCGACAACGGCCTGCCGGCCGTCGGCACCGGCACCCGGTCGCTGGACCTGCGGTACCTGGAGCGTCCGCCCGCCGAGCACCAGCGGCCCTACTTCCCGTTCGTCGCCGACCACTTGCGTGAGGTACTGGACCGTCCCGGAGCCTCCCTGCTCGACATCGGCTGCGCCAACGGGGCCTTCCTGCACCATCTGGCGGACCGCCATCCGGACGTCCGGCTCGCGGGAATCGACGCCCTGCCCGCGCTCGTGGAGCACGCGGCACGCCACGTCCCTGGGGCCGGCTTCGCCGTGGGCGACGTGGGCCGGGCCGAGACCCTGCCCGCCCGGCGGTACAGCGCGGTCACCCTGCTCACCCTGCACAGCCACTTCGACTCCCCCGATCCCTGGCTGGACCACGTCCTGGACCTCGTCGAACCCGGCGGCCGCGCCCTGCTGTTCGGCCCGTTCAACCCCCACCCCGTCGACGTGCTGGTCCGCCTGCGGCAGGCCGACGGCGAAGGGGGCGGCACCTGGCTCCCCGGCTGGAACGTGCACTCCCGCGCCGCGTTCGCGGACCGTCTCACCGCGCGAGGACTGCGCCACCGGTTCCACGACTACCAGCCGCCGGCGAGCGTCCCGCATGCCCCGCACGACCCGCTGAGCACGCGCCGCGCCACGCTGGACGGCGCCCCCGTACTGACCAACGGAGCCGGCGTGCTGCTCCCCTTCGCCCTGCTGGAGATCTCCGTATGAGCACGCGCCGCCCCCCGGAACCCCTGGCCGAGCAGTTCCGCGCGCTCCTGCGCAGCCCCACGACAGGAGGCCCGCTCAGCTGGGCCGAGCCGCACGTCCTCACCGACGGCGACTCGCTGTGGCCCTGTCCGGACGGCATCCCGTACCTGCGTACGGGACGCGACGCACTGCGCGCACAGGCCGTCGACGCCATCCGGGCGGGCCATCTCGACCGGGCCCTCGCCCTGCTGCTGTGCGACCGCAAGGACGACACCGTTCCGCCGGCCGACCCCGCCGCGGCGCTCGCGGTGGCCACCGGTGCCACGACAGCCGCCGCGGCCATGGCCGGGCTCGGCTACGGCGGTCTCGCCCCCTATTTCCTGCACCGCTGGTGCCAGCCGACGTACCTCAGCGGGCTCGCCCTGCTGGATGCGCACGTCCCGACCGGCGCCACCCTCTTCGAGATCGGCTGCGGAGCCGGACACTTCCTGCGCACCTGGACCGAACGCTCGGGCCCCGCCATCGGCTCCGACCTGGTCTTCTCCCACCTGTGGCTGGCCCGGACCTTCTGCGCGCCCGCGGCCCGGCTGGTCTGCTTCGACGCCGACGGGGCCTTCCCCCTCGCGGACGGCGCCGCCGGGGCGGCCCTGAGCCACGACAGCTTCCACTACTTCCGCGACAAGCAGCACGTGCGGTCGGAGCTGCTGCGCGTGAGCGGAACCGGTCCGGTCCTGCTGGGCCACGTCCACAACGCCTCGCGCGACAACCACTCCGCGGGCCGCCCCCTGACCACCGAGGCATACCTCGAAGCGCTCTCCCCCGACCACTGCTACGACGACGACGCCCTCACCGAAGCGGCTCTGCGCGGCCGTACGGCCGCGCCGGTCCGCGGTGAGCGGCTGCGCGAGACGGCGGCGCTCGGCTTCGTCTGCCGGGCGGCGAAGGCTCCGCCCACCCCCGGGCGGCTGACCGGTGCCGTGCCGGGTCGCCCGCTGAGCGTCAACCCGCTCCTGACCGACAGCGGCCCCAGCTGGCCCGACGAGAAGTTCGCCCGCGAATTCACCGACGGCTGGCCGTACCTGCGCGATCTCGCGCGGCCTCCCGAGACCACCGTGGCCGCGGCACGCGCGGGGCGCGCGGGTGCCGACCCCGACGTCGACCGCTTCGCCCGGCAGCGCGCACTCCTGGACCTCCCCGAAAGCTGGCTCTGACATGACATCGACCACCGAGAAGTCCGCCGCCCTGCCGCTCATCGACCCCGGGCGGCTGCCGGACTCGTGCCGCACGGGCCCCGGCGTACGCATCCACGCCGGACGGCTCACCGTGGGTGAGGACGTACGGATCGGCGCCGGGACCACCATCGTGGGCGACGACGTCGTACTCGGCGACGGCACAGTCATCGGCCCCGGCTGCGACCTGCGGGCGGACACGCTGGACCTGGGCCCCGGCACCGAGATCGGCCCCCGCGTACGCCTGCTGGTCGCGGAGCGGTTCGCCGTGGGCGGCGCCTCGCGCATCGCGCCCGATGTACAGGTGCTGTGCCGGGAGTTCACCGCGGGCCGGCTCTTCTACTTCGGCGACGGCGCGCGCGTCGGCTACGGCGGGACCACGACCTCGACGGCCCGGGTGCGCATCGGGGACCGGGTCACGATCGGCCAGCACACCATCCTCAACGCGAACCACGAGATCACCCTGGGGGACGGCGTCGGCACGGGCTCCTACCTGGCGGTATGGACCCACGGCTACCACTTCGGACACGGGCCCCTCAACGGCACCGAACCCGCCTACGCCCCGGTCCGCGTCGCGCGCGACGTCTGGCTCGGATACCACGTGACCCTGCTGCCGGGCGCCCATGTCGGGGAGGGGACCGTGGTCGCGGCCGGGTCCGTCGTCACCGCCCCGCTCCCCGGCGGGGTGCTCGCGGGCGGAGTTCCCGCCCGGGTGAAGAAGGAGCTCGATCTGCGGCCCGTCGGCGACGACCGGGCCCGCGAGGCAGTCCTCGGCGTCCTGCGCGGCTGGCGCGCCGAGCTCGTCTGGAAGGGCTGCCGGGCCGACTGGGAGGAGCCGCCCGGGGCACCGGGTGCGCTGACCGTCAGCCTCGCGGACGGCTCGCACCGCACCAGGGTCGTGCTCCTCGCGCCGGACGCCCCGTGGCCGGGGAGCCCGCCGCCCGGCGAGGCGCTGGCAGTCCTCTCCCTCGGCGACCGCCCGGACGGACGGCAGCGGCAACAGGATGCCGTCGCCGTGTTCGAACTGCGCTCGGGGCATCTCTCCGGCCACACCTCGCCCGTCGTCGAGGACCTTCGCGACCAGCTGCGGCGCCATGCCATGCCGTGCGGGGACGACCGGTGCTTCGGCTCGATCGAGCCCGAGGCGTTCGCCAGGCTCAGGAGGGCCGCGGCATGAGCCCTGCCGACGAACCGGCGGTCATCGGCCTGCTCGGAGGGATGAGCTGGCCTTCCACCCTCACCTACTACCGCGCTCTCAACGAAGGCATCGGGAAGGCCCTCGGCGGATCGCACTCGGCCCGCGTGGTGATCTGGTCGCAGGACTACGCCGAGGTGGAGCGTCGCCAGCTGGCCGGGGACTGGGAAGGAGCCGGCGCGCTGCTCGCCGCGGGCGCCCGGCGGCTGGCGGCGGCCGGCGCGGACATGGTGGCCATAGCCTGCAACACCATGCACCGGGTCTCCGGGGCCGTCCGTACGGCCTGTGAGCTGCCCCTGATCGACATCGTCGAGGTCACGGCCGAGGCCACCCGCCGGCGCGGTATCACCCGGGCGGCGGTCCTCGGCACCCGGTTCACCGCGCAGGACGGGCTGTTCGACGGCGCACTGGCCGCCCGGGGCATCGAGCCGGTCCTGCCCGGCGCCGCGGACCAGCGGCTCATCGACCACATCATCTACGACGAACTGTGCCGGGGCACCGTCAGCGACCGGGCGGCGGTCGCCTTCGCGGGCCTGCGGAAGCGGCTGCGGGGCGAGGGCGCGGACGGGCTCATCCTCGCCTGCACCGAACTCGGCCTGCTCCTCCCTCCCGCCGAACACCTCTCCCCGGCGGTCGTCGACACCGTGGAGGTGCACGTCCAGGCACTGGTCGCAGCCTCCCTCCGGGGACGTACGGGAGCTCCGGCCGGCCCTTCCTAGGGGCCTCCTCTCCTGCCGCAACACAGTCACTGGAAGGCATATGTACACCGAGAACCCGGCCGGGCCGCCGGCCACCCGAGACATCCCGCACCGGCGCACCGGCCCAAAGGACCCGCCGTCCGCCCCCGCGGACGGGTACGGGGACCCGGCCGCGGCCCGCGGGGCGCTGCGCCGCCTCACCTCCGCGGTGACCGTGCTGACCGTCGACGGCGGTCCCGGTACCCGGCACGGCACCACCGCCAGCTCCGTCGTCGCCGTCTCCCGGGAGCCGCTGATCATCGGGGTGTCCCTGCGCCCCGCGTCCGTGTTCACCCGTCTGGTCCTCCGCGCCGGGACGTTCTCCGTGAACGTGCTGTCCGCGGGCCAGAGCGCCCTCGCGAAGCGCTTCGCGGACCCCGAGCGCCCCTCAGGAGACGCCCAGTTCGCGGGGATCGCCTGGGCCCGGGACCCGCTCAGCGGCGCCCCGCTGCTGCACGGCTCCCTCGCGCACATGTCCTGCCGGGTGCTGGAGCGCCGGCGGGTCGGCGACCACGACCTCCTGCTCGCCGAGGTCACCGGCGGCGCGCCCGCCCGCGAAGCCCCCCTGCTCGGCTTCGCCGGACATCTGCATGCTGCGAAGGACATGCACCCGCCCCGCTGAGGGCTGTCCCGTGAACGATCCCCCTTCGGAGGGGCCGGCCGGCGCTCACCGCCGCCGGTCAGTCCAGGTCGGACAGGTCCAGTACGAAGCGGTAGCGGACGTCGTTCCTCCGGAGACGGTCGATAGCCGTGTCCACCTGGGACGACGGGAGCACTTCGACATCGGCCGTGATGCCGTTGTCGGCGCAGAACCGCAGCATCTCGGCCGTCGCCGGGCGGCCTCCACTGCCCCCGGAGCTGAGCTTCTTGCGTCCCACGAGCAGGTGCATGGCCTCGACCGTGACGGGGCCCAGGTACCCGAGGAGGCTGAGGGTGCCGTCCATTGCCACCAGTTGCAGACAGGGGGCGAGATCGTGCGGGACGGAGACGGTGTCGAGGACGACGTCGAAGGTGTCGCGCGCCGCGCCCATGCGCCGGGTGTCGGAGGACGCGATGAGGTCATGGGCGCCGAGCTCGCGGGCGTCGTCGCTCTTGTCACGGGTGCGGCTGATGACGGTCGTGGTGGCGCCGAGGGCGACGGCCATCTTGACCGCGAGGTGCCCCAGCCCGCCGAGTCCGACGACCCCGACACGGGTGCCGGGGCCGACGCCGAGGGCGCGGAGCGGTTCCCAGACGGTGATCCCGGCGCACATCAGCGGGGCGGCCGCCGCCGGGTCGAGGCCGGCGGGAAGCGGATAGGCAAACGCCTCGCGCACGACGTACTCGCGGGAGTACCCGCCCAAGGTGGTCGACCCGTCCTGCCGGTCGGTGCCGCCGTAGGTCAGCGTCGGGAAGGAGTGACAGAAGTTCTCCTGTCCGGCCTCGCACATGGCGCACACACCGCAGGAGTCGACAATATTGCCGACCGCGACCGGGTCGCCCACCGAGAAGGCGGTCACCCCCCTTCCAGTCCCGGTCACCACGCCGGTGAACTCGTGGCCGGGAACCAGGGGCGCTTCCGTGTGCTGCTCGTGATCGCTCAGGGCGTGCAGATCGGTATGGCACACGCCGCAGAAGTCCACCCGCAATGCGATGTCGTCCGCGCGCAGGTCGCGGCGCCGGAGCGAGGTGCGGCGCATCCTCGACGGGCCGGCCGCCTGCCATCCGGTGGTCGTTCGCATGAGGCGACTCCTTTAAACAGACTGTTCTGTCTGTTTGAGCGTAAGGGCGACCACCCCCCAAAGGCAAACCAACTGTTCTGTTTGGTAGCATCCCGGCATGCCGGAACAACCCCAGACCGCGCGAGGCGCCGCGACCTACCAGCGCATCCTGGACGCCGCCACCGAGGAGTTCGCCCGGTACGGCATCGCCGGGGCGCGCATCGACCGCATCGTGGCCGCGGCGCGCACGAACAAGGCGCAGCTCTACGCCTACTTCGGCGACAAGGAACGGCTCTTCGACGCGATCTTCCTCAGCTCGCTGGAGCGCATCACCGACGTCGTGCCCATCAATGCCGACGACCTCGCCGACTGGGCTGTCCGCCTCTACGACGAATACCTGCGCCGCCCCGACCTCATCCGGCTGGCGACCTGGACACGCCTGGAACGCCGCCCGGCCGGACACCTCGTCGAGACCCACCAGCACTACGAGGACCACAAGCTCGGCGCCATCACCGAGGCCCAGAAGGCCGGCCGGGTGCGCGCGGGCGACCCGTTCGACATCATGGCCGTGGTCATCGCCATGTCCATGGCCTGGTCACCGGTCAGCAACGTCTACGCGGCCAGCAACCAGGAACCGGAGGCCGTGCACGCCCGCCGCCGAACCCTGCTCCGCGACTGCGTACACAACGCCACCGCGGCCGCCAACACCGCCACTCCCCCGCAGCCCTGACACCACGCTCCGGGCCCCTACGAGCTGCGGGTGAACGCGGGCGGCCGGGGCTTGTCACTGGTCGGCTGCCTGGCCAGCCGGTGGGGCGTTCGGCGCGCAGCAGCGTCGGGGCCGCCGTCGCGTCGCCTGATGGAGCTCCCCTGTTCAACCGGTCAACCTCTCGAAACCGTTGGTGTCCGCCCGGTAGGACTTCACGAGCTGCGGGGCGCCGCCGTCGAAGACGACGTGGACGTCACCGGTCTGCGGGTGGCCTGCTGGTGCCGCTCGGCAGCCCCTTGTACGGCTTCGCTGCCACGGTGGCCTGAGCGGCCGTCAACGACATCGCCGCAACGGTGACGGCTCCGACGGTGGTGGTGGCGAGCGCGATGCGGGCGGAGCGGGATGTGCGCATGGATCTCTCCGGGGACACGGTGGGACGCGGGCTCAGGCGCAGCGGCGGACCGTCGCGTGCGGCCGGGCGTCGAGGAGGCGGTGGCGCCCTCATGGAGAGAAGACGGAGCGGCCGGCCCGCGCATAACCGAAACTTCGCGCCGGACGTATCGAGCCGCCGCCGTAGAATCACAAAGGCCCAGGTCAGAGGCGATCTGTCCTGGGCCTTTCCGGAGCCCCCTGTCGGATTCGAACCGACGACCTACGCATTACAAGGTCAAGAGACTCGAACGCTTGACCTGCCCGCAGCTCACCGCAGGGCCCTGACCTGCTGGTTTCGCATCGCACCCAATCTTGTGGCATCGATTGATATCGGGTCCTGATGTGTACCGCATGTGTACTGCGACGCGAGCAGGGTGTTGCACGATAGGCACGCTCGGGTCTAAGATGGCACTATCGCCTCGGAAACGAGGACGGCCCCGGTAGGCGCGTCAACGCCTGTCCGGGGCCTGCGATCCGAACCCCTCCGCAAAGGGAGTCGAACCATGTCCAACACCGTAGCTGCCCGCGTCAAGCCCGCCGAGGCTGACGCCCCGGCGGCGGCCCCCCAGACGAACGACCGCACCATCACCATCCCGCTCGCCGGCGGCGGCTTCATGGCCGTCCCCTGCCCGTCCTGGTGCGTCCTCGACCACGCCGACGACATCGAGCGCGGCCTGTTCCCCGGAGAGCTCCAGCACCACGGCGACAAGGTGTCGCTGCCCTTCACGCTCGCCGACGGCACCACCATCCAGCTCCTGTGCGTCCGGATCGAGCAGTGGCCCTACGCGAACGACGGGGATTCCGACCGGCCGCACGCGGCCCTGGTGCCGTCGGAGGGCGACGGGGAGTCCACGGGCTACCTGACGGCGGCCGAGCTGCATGCGGAGATCCGGCGGGTCCGCTCGCACCTGGTGAAGCTGGGACGCCTGGCGGAGCGGTTGGCGGAGGCGCGCACGGAGCAGCACGCGGCCTACTACGCCTCCCGCGGAATGGCCCCCGAGGGGAAGTGGTCCGGCCTGGTCCATGACGACGTCGCGACGATGCCCGTCTGGTACCTGCTGCGGGTCTTCGAGGCGACGGTCGTCGAGGTCGACAGCCCCGACCCCGAGGTGTACGTCGAGAACGCGGTCGTGAACGCGGACGGGTCGATGACGCTGAACTTCGACCGCCGGCTGACGCAGTTCCAGCGCGAGCAGTCCACGCGCCAGCTGCTCGCCAACCGCCTTTCCTCGCACCGGTGAGCGCCGCCCGCGCCGTGACGGTGCAGACCCTGGACCACGGTCCCGTCGAGTTCGTCGAGCCGGACTGGTGCGTGGCTGTCCACGTGGACGGCAACCACCGGTCGGGGATCCGCCACGACGGCGTCGAGTACGCCGCAGCGGTGACCACCCCGGAGGGCGCCCGGGTGGAGTTCCTGAAGGCGAACCTGCAGCAGTTCCCGTTTGCGGAGCACGGCAGCCGGGACGTGTCGGTCGTCGTCGAGATCGACGGGGAGCACCCTGAGTTCGACGCGGCCGGCCTGTGGGACCTGGCCTCGGCCCTCACGGGCTACGCCCTGCACACGCTCCTGCCGCTGCGGGAGCAGCTGCGGGCGATCCAGGAGGGTGGCGCGTGATGGGCACCGCGGTAGTGCGCCGGCCCACGGAGGCCGCTGCGATCGGTCGGGCGGGTGTTCCGCAGGTTCCGTCCCTGCGGGCCGCGTTCGAGGGCCTGGCCGCCGCCGAGCGGGCCGGGGACCGGCACGGGGCGCGGCTGTGTCGGTGCCTCCTGCAGCGTGCCGTGCACGACGGCCAGGTGGGCGACCAGGCCACACGTTAGCCCAGCGTGCGACCCAAATCCTCCCTCTCCTTCGAGGGGGAGAACGGGCAGGTCGAATCCCAAAAGGGTCACGGCCGGGGTAACGGTGGTCACGCAGGTCCGGCGGCTGCCGGCCGGGGGTGTCACGGCCCGGGTTACGCCGGGGGTCACACCGTGACAACGCCCAGCGTGCGATCCAAATCAAGGCGCTTCCGGGGCGACGTTCCCGCAGCGTCTTCCACATCTCACCCGACCCCTCCCCGGCCAGACGGGAAGCGACCTACAGCCCGTGCGGGTATTGGGCGACAGCCCTCTACCCCCAAGCCTCCCAAGGCCGCCGAGCCCAATCCCCCGTAGGCCGCCCGCCCAATACTCACAGGGCCTCCGAGCCTTTACCCCCAAGCCCCCCAAGCCCTTGGGGGCATTGAGAGCCATCACTCTGCGGACACCCGCAAAGCGATCACCGCAAGACGAGAACGGCCGGCCCGGGGTCGCATCCCGGACCGGCCCCACGGTTCCACCCCAGGAGGAAGAACCATGTCCATCCACACTCTGTACGACGGAACCCGGATCCCGCTGCCCCCCATGCCCGAGCCGATGCCCGCAGCGGAGGTGAGCGGGGCCACTGACCCCGGATACGACATCCGGGCTGTGCTCACCCTGCCGGTCGCGGTGACCCGAGACATGCTCGCCGTCGCCCTGGATGACGCCTGCAGCGGATACGAGGAGCACCCCGACAGCTGGTCCGTCGAGTTCATCCGGGAGTCCGTGGAGCTGCAGTTCGCCATGAGCGGCTTTCTGCGGCTGCAGGAGAGTGAGAACCTCCTCGTCGAGTTCCTTGAGTACGAGCCGCCGGGCCCGTGCCGGGACCGCGTACAGGCCGAGTACCGGGCCATCGACCGCGCCTACCCGAAGGGTCGGTGACGGGCGTGACGACGACTCGACCGCAGGCCGCATGGCAAATGCCCCGACCGGCCACCCTCGACCGCATCGGCTTCCTGGCGAGGCACGTCGCGGGCAACCCGTCGCCCGACCCGCTCCAGCTGGACGAGCTCCGGGCGCTCTGCTCGGGCCCGTGCCTCGACGAGGGCTTCGGGCGATGACCGGCATGCAGACTCCGCAGGCGGCATCGCAAGTGATGCCCCTCCCGCCCGTCCTGGTCCGCTCGCACGTTCCCGGCCGGCGGCACGTGTGGGTCGACCCCAGCCCCCTCGTCGCCGACTCCCGCGGCCACGCGTGGACGTACAGCGCCGACGACCCGTTCGCCCCCCAGTACTGCACGCTCTGCTGCGAGGACTGCGACAGCCGCTCCGTCCTCCGGCCCTGCCCGAACGCCGGCCTGCTTCGCGACGTCAACGAACGCCGTGACGAGTGGATCGCCGCCCACCGCGTGAACCCGGAGGACATCCGATGAAGACGTACACCTGTCCCGCCTGGTGCGCCGTTGACCACGGCAGCGCCCCTCTCGAGGACGTCTTCCACCGCAGCGGCCGTATCCGGGTCGTCCCGCCGGCCGACTGCTCCGCGCCCGACGAGCAGGCCATCGTCCCGCAGCTGACCGCACACCTCGTCGAGTACGAAGTGCCGACGCCGGGCGAGGCGGCCGCAGTCATCAACCTCGAGCTCGACGACCACCCGGCAGACCGCGTCGCTGAGCTGGACGTGGCGGAGGCGGATGCCCTGCTCGCGCAGCTGGCCGACTACACGGCCCGCCTGCAGAAGATGCGCGACCAGCTGGCCGCCATCACCGCCGGCTGACGTTCCTCCCTGGCGCCCCGGCGCCCGCCCCCGAACTCCACCGGGGACGGTAGGCGGGGCGCTTCGGTGTGCCCCGAAGCGTGCCGGGTACCGCACACGTCCCGCGACGTGGGGATTCGAGGTGTGCGGTGTGCGCACATGTGCGGGTGTGCGGATGGCTCAACGGCTCGGCTCAAGCCGTCGACCGTGAGCCATCCGCGGCCAACGCGCCCCTGCGCGCTCGCGCGTGTACACCGACCCGGCAGGCACCCGGCAAGACCCCGACGCAGACCCGGCGGAGGCAGAGCCTCAAGCCGGCGGCCCGCCGGGGTTCCGCCGGGTGCAAACCGGGTGCCTGCCGGGTGGACAGCCCCCGGACAGTGCCCCGGTACGTCCTGGACTGTACCCCGGACAGGCCCCGGCCGCTGTCCGGGTGGAGGGTGGCGCTGTCCGGGGGCTGTCCACCCCGCGTTCCAGGACATACCGGGGCACTGTCCGGCCCGATATGCCCGGATCGCACCCCTGCTCGCGCTCTGCTCGACCTGCTCGACCGCAGGTCAGGTTCTGCTCGGCGGCTGCTCGGAGCCTGCTCGCGAAGATCCACGATCCGGCCCGAGCAGAGCGCGAGCAGGGGTGCGATCCGGGCATTCCGGACACTGTCAGGCCGAGTGTCAGGGGGCGTCAGGAGGTGTCAGACGCGAGTGTCAGCCCCCCTGACACCCCGCGGGCCTAAGGGATGAGCGTCAGGCCGCCTGACACCCGCCCTGACTGTCAGGAAGCGTCAGGGCCACCCCAACCCGAACGAGTAGCTGTGATCACTTACACACCGGGAGTAGCGTTGACGGAACATCAAGTGCCCATCGGAAGAGAGCCGATGACCACCCGGAAGGAAGCCGCAGACATTCTCCGCGGCACCAGAGACCCCTCAAAGGCCGGCTGGTGGCGCGCCGCGCCGGCCGACTCCCTCGAGGAACACATCCAACGGCTGATCGACCTGGAGGACGCCGCACGGCACATCCAGTCCTGGCAGCCGCTCATGGTGCCTGGCATGCTGCAGACCTACCAGTACGCCGTCTCCGCCATCCAGGCCACCACGCCCGCGCTGCCCATAGAGGAAGTCGCCGAGCGAGCCGACCTCCGCATGCGGCGCATCGACAGCCTCGGACACGCGGCGGACCGGCGGGCCTGGTTCATCGTCGGAGAAGCCGCGCTCACATCCCCCCTCGGCGGGGAGGCGGTGCTCCTGGAGCAGTTGGAGCACCTGCTGAACGTCGCCGCACTCCGCCCATCCGTCACGCTGCAGGTACTGCCCGCCGCGGTGGCCATGCACCCAGGCATCGCAGGCGGCTTCACCATGTACCAGGTCGGCAGCCAGCGGGCGGTGTTCACGGAGACGCTGGCCGGGTCGGTCGTTTCCACGCGCGCGGACGACATCGCCGTCTTCACTGCCGCTTACGATCACCTGCGAACCAACGCCCTCGGCCCTGCCGCGTCGTTGGAAGCGATCGATACAGCAAGGAGAGAGCTGTGCGTAAAGGTGGAGAGCACCCTCTGGTCTGGGTGAAGTCGAGCTACACCGAAACCGGGAACTGCGTCGAGGTGGCAACCCCGGTTGACGGGATCCTCGTCCGGGACTCGAAACGCCCTCTGGGGCCGCGGGTGGCCCTGGCGCCAGCCGCCTGGTACGGGCTCGTCGACTGGGCCAAGACGCACCAGGTGTAACGAAACCCGAAACGAAAAGACCCGCCGAAACTCTCCTGCGGCGGGGCTTTTCGTGCGCCTGAACTCACCCATGACGCCTGATGCTGGGAACACGGCGATGGAATCGCCGCCGGAGGCTTCAGCAAAGGGTGCTTCACCTCAAGGTCTGCGGTACGTTTGAACGAAACCCTGCTCGGCGTTCTTCCGTAGATCTTCGAGAGTAAAGGTAATCCGACCGCCGTCGTTGTGGTGGTGGAGCTCGCGCAGGTAGCACTTCTCCTTGAGGGTGCGGACGCTGGTATACGGGACCACCCGCAGATCAATGACCTCTTGTGGGGACCAGCGTCGAAGTTCGCCGAGGGGGCCTGAGGGAATCAGCGGCGGACCGGTTGCAGCGGGTACCTTCCGTTTCGACTTCACGGTCGACGACCTCGGGCCCTGTGTCCACGTGCAGGTCGTGCCGGCACTCGATGCATCCTGTAGATCTCTGCGATGTCCTCCTGGGTGAAGATGAGACGCCCCAAGCGAGCATGAGGAAGCCCCCGGTGATTTACGCCGTCACGCAGCCACTGGGCGCTGCATCGAAGAATCTCCGCAGCCTCATCCACGGTGAGGTATGTCGGCACTGTTCCCGGGGGTCCCGCAGGTTCATCGGCGTCGCCCGCTTCGGATTCGCTTGCCTCCGCGAAAGCTGGGAGTGGCGCCACTGCTGCCAGCGCGCACATCGCGCGGATGTCGGCCACGCTGAAGGACGTGTTTCCGCCCAGCTTGTGGTGCGGCACTCTACGCTCGTACACCCACTTTCGGAGCGTCTTTGAAGAAACGGGAAGGAATCCAGCAGCTTCCTCGGGAGTGAAGTGCCTCAAGTCATTGAGGACTCTTGCGTCAGCGATCCCCACCACCGAGCCTCCTTTACGTTAGCCGAGCCGTTGATGATCAGCTTCAGCCGGATGCTCCGGCCGGCACAACAGCAATCGACACTCTGGGCACTATCGAGTTGAATTGGCCGCTGCCGGGTTTACGCGCCTCGGCGCGCCGCTCGAGGGACCTGTCAGTGTCTCGGAGGGCGGGACGTCGACGGCCACCCGACGGCACAAGCTCAGCCACATGAAGGTTGCAGTAACGTGCAGTGGCGTGTCAGGAGCAACTTCCGACGATGCTCGAACCTCCTAGCCCATCAGATCAACGACTCACCCGGGCCCCATACGGAGCGGCCCCGCAGACGATCCTGACGGCCGGCCTGGACCTCATGTGCACCCAAGGCTGACATCCGCGACACACCGAGTGTCCCCGGAGTGCACCAAACCCAAGAGCTCAACCCTCCTTGCGATCTGCGCGCTTACGATGCCCACCACTCCGAAGTGGCGTCGCAATCGCGTCGCGCCTCGGTATCCACCCGACCTGGGCTGCGCCGCCCAGCTCCCGCAAGACTCGAACGGGAGGGTGCCGCTTCGTGAGCCGACCTTGGGTTCGCAGGAACATCGGAGAGACCCGACTCTGGATGTCGATGCCCTACAAACAGGGAATCCGGAACTGGGTGAAGGACGCTCTGGGCGACCGGACTCGGCCTCACTGGAACCCGGACGACAAGCGCTGGGAGATCGCACAGGCACACCTGCGCCCTTTGACTGAGGCGCTCGCTGAAAGGTTCGGCGAGGTGGACGTCTACCTCCAGTTCTCCCAGCAGGAGGTCTGCAACGACAACTGCGAGCGGGCCCGGCGCGACGATTGCACGTGCTCCTGCATGGGTGAGAACCACAAGGGCGCCGCGTACTGGAAGACGTGGGTGCACATCGGGGATGAGATCCTCGTGAGCTCCGAACGACGCGAGCGGCACTTCATGATCCGCCATGCCCGCTAGCTACGCGCCATGCAGCGACACTCCGAACAACCTTGGAGAGTAGCCCTGTTCAGAGCAGGTCAGGTCGACTAAGGGATGACAGTATCCCCAACGAAGGGACGGAGATGATCCGTAGCCTGACCCGTGTCGTAACCATGTGTGGCTGTGGTCGCCCGGTAGCCGTGATGCCGCGGCCCGCCATGGCGGAGCCGGAGCCGGCCCGCCACATCGGCGTCCCTGGCGAGCCGGTCGACTGCCCGGAGTAGCCCAGCCGAGAGCCCCGGGTCAGTCACTCGGGGCTCTCAGGTTTCCCGAACCCCGTCCCAGCTGTCTTGACGCGAAGGAGAATGCAGCCATGGAACTCATCGAAATCGCCAGCCGGATGATCGGAATCCTCACCGTCTGCGTAGCCGAAGATCCTGAGGACGACGCCTTCGAAGAGCGGCTCTCAGATCTCCTGCAAGGAATGCACACCGTCGAACTGACCCTGCCGAGTAACACCCCTCCAGCTGACGTGGCACAAGCCGCGGTGCAGGAATTCCACCCCCGCTTCATGGTCACGGTAGGTACCCTCCTGGCTGCCTATCTGGACCTGGCTCGCGAGCACGATGCCGGATCCCCAGAGCGCTCGACGCAGCAGATCTTGCAGGAGTTCGCCCTCCGCTACCGAGTCGAGTGAGTTGCTAGGTCGGCGGAACCAGAAGGTGGCGCTGATCGGGGTCAGGGGTCTAGCTTCTACCCATGACCTCACTTGCGGAACGGCACTTGCTTGAGCATTACGGATGGCCAATCGAGGAGGAAGATTTCGGTCGACACGACGAGCCAGAGATCGGCGGCTGCGCCCTTCTTGCTGAAGTGGCAGACGGGGTGCAGGCCCGATTCGTGATCCGCCCGAATTTGGATGCCGAGCTGCGAGCCATGTTCGCCGAGTGGTCAGTGCAGCGGGTGGAGCGCTTCCTGGAACACGGCCCGGAACCGGACGGCTGGCAGAGAACTAGCGCCGGCCACTGGCAGCTCTGGACGCGGCTCGTGTCCCTGCCTCCGCTCTGAAGCCGATACCAGGGAGCCTCTGCGACTCTTCTGCGGCAGAGCCGCAGAGCCCCCGAGAGCGCTGCGCGGTCATCGCATGGCGGGAGGCCAGCCCGGCTGTGGTACACGCTCACTAACGAAGTTCAGAACACGCCAACCCGCAATCGGATCGAAGCGCATCAGGAACGGCACGCATGCGTGCAGCTCTCCGGCCTCGATTACCCCCGACTTCGGGACGGGCAGGAACTTCAGCAAGGCCATGTCCTGAGCTACGGGATTGAATGCGGAGCCGAACCCCCACGTATCCATGTCGACCGCGAAAGAGGCAGTCATCTGACGAATCTGGGTACGAGCGAATGGATCCCAGAGGGGATGCGATGGCTCGTCGGACGTCAGCGACTCCACGACCGCGCCGGACCTGTATCCGTCCGCTACGGCCTGAGCGCGAAGCGGGTGGAACCAGGCTTGAACCCAGCACTTCCGCAGCAGCGGATCCGTGTACGCCCATACCGCCCGCATGTCTTGATCAGCCCAGATGGCTGAGGCAAAGGCGGACGCTCCGGCCACTGCCGGAGCGTTGGCGGCGAAGTCGACTTCATCAAAGTCCATGGCGGGAGCCTGCCCCACGCTCGGCTGCTCCGTCACTACGTTGGCGGCAGTCCTTACTGCAGCACCAGGCACGGCCAGGCCGCATTCGTCTCCCGGTTCCCCGAAGGCTTTCCATGTGGCCATCACACCCGGGAGGATGCCGCCATGGAACGCAGCGAGATTGCAAGCCGGATGATCGCCATCTTGACCACGGCTCTGGCCGAGGACCCCGACAGTGAAGCCTTCGACGAGCAAATAGCGGACTTGCTCCAAGGCATGCACAACGTCCGGCTGGAACTGCCCGCGAACGCACACCCGGCAGCGGTCGCTCAGGCGGCCATGGATGAAGTGACGCCCAGCTTCACGGCCACCATAGGCACTCTTTTCGCTGCCTACATTCACCTCGCTCGCGCTCACGACCGGACCCAGCCGGAGCTAAGTGCGCAGGACATCCTGCAGGACTTCGCCCTGCACTTCAGGATTGAGTGAGGCGCGTCCGGGCTGCGACTGCTCACGTCTCACCCTGCTGGGGCCTGCGGAGGATCCGGTGGGGTTCCTCGCGCTCGATCCGGAGGAAGTCCTCCCATGAACCGGCGTTGTGCTCCCACGTGACGAGCCCCCGCTCGTCGAGCCAGGCCGAGCACGCGGCGTGCCAACGGACCCGGGCGTCGTAGTGCCCATCGACCCGGCCGCCGGACGACCGCGGGTTCTTGGAGTGCCAACCCCACTGCCTGCCGTCGAACTCCCACAGCCAGCCCGGCACACCGGCCTCGCTCTCCGGAACCCGCATCCGGGCCCTGCGCCGCTCAGACACCATCGGTCGCCCCTTGCTCCGCCAGCCACACCTTCCGGGCCTCACGCCGCCGGCGCCGAGCCCGGATCGCCCGCCACAACGGAACCTGCTCCGGCTCCCAGTAGTCCGGCGGGCGCTCGTCGTAGTCCATCCAGTCATCGAGGTCGCCGCTCGGCTCCACCGACACCGCGGGGCGAGGCTGCGAGGCGGCGATCCGGGCCGCCCTCCGCTCCGACACCATCACGCACCCCGCAGCGGAACGACAGGAGCACCCGCTCCGACCGGGGGCAGCTGCCAGCCCAAGGCCGCCATGCCCTGCGGAGTCAAGCCGAGCCGGTCCCCCAAGTGCCGCGCCTCCTGGGCGTGCCAGGCCGACGCCTCCCTTCCGAGCACGGCAAACGTGTGCGAGACGTACATGGCCACGGCCATGACGAACGAGTCGTCCCACTCGTTGGCCTGCGGGCCCGTCCACAGCGACTCCCACATCTCCGCTTCGGCCGGGCTCCAGTCGCGGCCCGGCGGAAGGTCGGGGACGGGGTCCTCGCAGGTGACCGGCAGCGTGATCACGCCGTACCGGGCCTTGCTGCGTTCGCTGGCTCGTGCTTGGGTGTGCCGGCTGCGGCCCTTGGCCGGGTTGGGTAGGGGTCCAGGCATGATCCACTCTCCTCACTGACTGCAATGCTTCGTGATCTTGGTTTTGCCTATCCGGGACGGCGCCCAGGGAAAGCCCTCCCCGGCGGTCCTGGCGGGATGATCATCAGGGGTCTCCCCCCTGGGGCGTGGTCACTGTGTGTCAGTCAGGCCGGCGGTCGGCTACTCGGACCGCCGGCCTGGCGGTGGCGCTGGTCAGGTCATTGCGGGGAAAGGAGCCCCGCTCTCTGGCCATGGCTCCTGGTCGGGCGGCCTACAACACGTGGCCCGGCAGGTGACCTTGACGCCGGTCTGTGGGGCGGTCAGAAGCCGGCCGCCCGCTTGATCGGGTTGGCTTCGGCCTCGGCCCACACCTGGTCCTTCTGCTCGGCGGGTGTGGGCATCCACAGCTGGCCGCCGTTCTCCGTGTGCCAGCCCAGGAAGTGGCGGATGCTGAGTCCCTGCCACGGCGGTCGGCCCATGGCGAGGCGGCTGGGTGACAGCTCGTGGTAGTTGCGGATGGCGCTGTACTTCCCGCGCGGGTCGTCGGAGCAGCCGAGGCCGAGGATGGTCAGCGCGGTCCGGGCGGCGGTGATGTGGGTGTACCGCTCGGCGAGCTGGTCGCAGGTGTCGGACGCCTTGCGGACCTTGGGCGGGGCGGCAAGGAGGTGGCGGGGTTCGGTCTTGCCGTACTCCTGCAGGATCCGCCAGGCGGCCTTGAAGCCGGTCCAGGTCTCCTCGTGGGCGGGCTTGAGGTGGTCGGTGATGATGGCCATGCCGCACTCCTGCAGCTGGGCACGGACCCGCTGGGCGGCCAGCACTTCGCAGCCGGCCATGATGTCGACGGCGTCCTGATGGGTCTGCTCGACGACGCGGGCAGCCTCGATCTGCTTGAGGTCGGGGAGGTCGGTGCCGTCGTGGAGGGCGGCGACGACTTCCTGCATGAGGCGCTCGATGACGACTCCGGGCCGCTCGGGCGGTTCGGGGTACGGCTGGGCGTGGACCTTGCGGTGGGTATCGCGGGCGTGCACGAGCTCGTCGGGGAGGGTGTAGGCGCCGGCGTCGTAGCCGTCGAAAATGGCGGGCTGAGGGAGTCCGGTCACTTGTTCTCTCCGTTCTTGCGGCGGGCGATGGAGCGGGCGATGCTCTCGCGCATCAGCTGGGCTCCGTCTCGCGGGGGTGTCTCGCGGATGAGGCGGCTCATCCTCTTGCTGTTGCTCTCGGGCCCGCTGGGGGTCTCGGGCTCGGGCTGGTCGGTCATGGTGATCTCCTTGGAGGGGTTCAGGCGGCCTGGCGGACGCGGGCTTCGGGGTGGGCCTTGTGCCATGCCTCGGTCTGCTGGGCTGCGGTGGGGAGCCAGATGCGGGCGCCGCGGTCGAGGAGCCACTGCATGCGGACGTGGAAGACGGTGCTGTGCCACGGCCACGGGGTCCGGCCGTGGTAGGCGGGCTCCCAGTCGGGGACGAGGTCGGGGATGTTGGCGACTTCGGCGAGGGGGCTGTTGAGGCCGAGCGGGTCGATGGTGTCGCCCTCGGTGCGGAGGATGCGCCAGCTGGCCCGCAGGTGCCCGTAGGTGGGGTACGAGGCATGCAGGCGGAGGATGGCGGCGCGGACGTGGTCGGGCTCGTCGAGCATGTCGATGGTGACCCCGGGCTGTGCGGCGTGCCGGCCGGCGGTTGTGAGGTCGGCGGCCAGGTCGTCGAGGAAGCGGGCGAGGGCGGGCTGTACGTGGTCGACGAGGATCTGCGGGGCGTTGCCCCATGCCTTGGCGCCGAGGATGGCGTCGGTGAGCCTGTCGGCTTCCTTGACGGCGCTCCGGTCGAGGGCGCCTCGGCTGTCGGTGTGGGCGTCGAGGTGGGCTTCGAGGGTGGTGTAGTCGTTGAGGATCTGCTGGGGCAGGGTGTGGACGCCTGTGCGGGCGGCGGCGACGAGCTGGTGGGCGCCGTGCTGCTTGAGGGTGTCGAGGTGCTTCATGGTCGTCTCCTGGGGGTTAGAGGGAGCGGCTGTTGAGGTGGATGCCTGCGGCGCGCAGGGTGGCTTCGACTTCGCTGTAGGGGGCGTCGGGGCGGCTGTAGTGGCCGTCAGGGGTGGGTTCGAAGGGGTTCTCGTCCTGCTGGGCGGCGAGGGCGTCGGCGCCAGCGCGGAGGGCTGCGGACTTGGCTTCGCGCAGGCGGTCGGGGTAGGTCACGGGAGTCTCCTCGGCTTTGGCGTGGGGCTGGTAGCGGGGGCAGATGGGGGCGTGTGCGTCGGTGCAGGGGCCGTAGCGTTCGGTGTGGAGGCGGGCCCCGCAGCCGGCGGCGCACAGCCGGTACTTGCCGCGGCGGGTAATGGCGCCGCAGGCGTCGCAGTTGCCTGGCGGCTTCCGCCGCGGACGGCTCACCGCTGCTTCCTGTTCCGGCGGCTGAGCTTGGCGGCGTGGCGGGCCCGCAGACCGCGGCGTCGGGCGGCTGCGAGTTCTTCCCTGCGGCGCTTCTCTGCTGCCGCTCTCTGGCGCGCCTGTTCTATCTGCTCGGCCACGATGTCGTTGATGTTCATGAGGGCTTCCTAGGGGCGGTAGGTGGGGGCTTCGGTGGTCTCCCGGGTGGTGGTGAGTGGTGGGTTGTGGTGGGTTCTCCGCTGCTTCCTACGCGTGTGCGCATGGGAGTTATCGGGAGACCCGCCACAACCCACCACTTCCGCAGGTCAGGAGCTTTCGTCGTCCTCGGCGCCGTTGAGCATGAGGCCGAGCCAGACGGCTCCGACGTTGCGGGCCTTCTTCTCGAACCCGCGGGTCTGCATGGAGGCGGCGAACGTGACCGCGTTGCCCACCTCGTCGCTCTTGATGCCGGTTTTGTGACACCAGCCGGACCAAGCTTCAAAGAGCTCCGACGACCGCACCACGCCGTGCGAGTTGGCCATTGTGCGCTCGGCGAGGAAGCGGCCCAGGGTGTCGCTGTCGGTGCGGTACTGCTCGGTCCGCACGCGGACGGCCTGGGGAGGGTTCAGGCCCTGCTGCTGGTACGCCTGCCAGCCCTCGTACACCCAGGAGAGGATGGCGCCGGATGCAGCCTTCAGTCGGCCGGGTAGGCCGCCGTCGCGCTCGTCCTCGGGAATGACGACGTCGAAGGGGACGACGAGGATGCGCCGCCACACCGCGGGGTCGTCGCCGGACACCTCGGGGAGGTGGTTGGTCAGCATGATCAGGGTGTGAGAAGGGTCGAAGGTGATGGGGTTCTTGTGCATGTAGTTGGCTTCGATGGGGTCGCCGCCGACGAGCCGCTTCATGGTGGCTTCGGCAAACTTGCGGCCCTTCTCCGTCTCGGAGCAGAACGCCAGCCGCGCGCCCCGGAGCCGCATCTTGAAGCTGCCGTGCCGCTCGTGCTTGGACTGCATGAGCAGGGCCGGGTCGACCTCGATGGCGTAGTCGCCGAAGGCGGCCATGACGGCGTCGCGGATGGTGCCTTTGCCGTTGGCGCCGGTGCCGGTGAAGATCGGCATGACGTGTTCGGTCTGCTTGCCGAGCATGGCGTAGCCGAAGAGCCGCTGTACGAAGTGGCGGACGTCCTCGTCGGGGAGGATGCGCTTGAGGAACGCTTCCCACTCGTCGTTGACTTCGCCTGTGAGGGCGGCGCCAGCGACCTTGGTGATGAGGTCGGCCCGGCTGTTCTCGTATGCCTGGCCCTTCTCGAGGTCGACGGTCTGGCCGGGGGTGTTGAACAGGTAGGGGTCGGAGTCGAGGTGCCGGGCCGCGGTGCTGATGGGCTTGAGGGCTCCGGCGAGCTTGAGCATGCCTTCGATGCCGGCCGCGGATTCTGACTTGCGGACGTCGGCGTACAGGTCGTCGCGCTCGCCGCCCTTGTCCATCTCCATGCACTCGGAGAGCGCCCGCTTGGTGGTGCGGACGGCGGCCTGGATGTCGACGCGCTGCTCGTCGAGGTACCAGCGGGATCCGGTCCAGTAGTGCCAGCCGATGCCGTGGACGTTCCGGAGGCTGTCGGCGTGCTCTTCGGCGAAGCGTTCGGCCATGCGGAGGTGTCCGCGGTGCCGCTCGGGCCGGGGCCGGGGGATGACCCTGAGCGTGGTCGCCTGAGGGAGGGTCTGCTCGCTCACGCTGCCCTCCTCTCGGGGATGTAGGTGAGGCAGCGGCCGTTGCCGCCGGGGATGCGGATGGGCGGCCAGCCGGGGGTGGCCTGCAGCTGATGCCGGGGCTTGGCCTTGCGGAGCTCGGCGAGCTCGGCGGCCGTCCGGCCCTCGGCGGTGAAGGGGCGGCCGGCGGCTGCGCGGAACCACTGCAGGAGCGCTTCCTCGTCGCCGTACTTGCGCCACTTCTCGGCGGCGTCGAGGGCGGCGGCCAGGCGCCGGGGGTCGTCGGGCCGGAGGGCCCGCCAGGCATGTGAGGCGTAGGGCGGGAACTCGTCGGCGAAGTACGCCGTGCGGGCTTCGGCCCACAGGGCGACGAATTCGTCGGGGGTGATGCGCGGCCCGTCCTGCGGTACCGTGGCAGCAGTCGACCCGCTGCCGGCGGGGACTTTCAGAGAAGGGCCCGTCTCCAGCGGGCCCTTCTTTGCGTCCTGGCTCATGCTGCGGCGCCCCCGGTCTGCACGGTGCGCTCGTCCAGCCACTTCTCGATGGCGGATCGCCGATAGAAAACCCGCCCGGCGCGGCCCTCGGCGGTCTTGATGTAGGCCGGCCCGACGCCCTTGTAGCGGAGGTCGGCGAGGGCCTGCGTGCTGGCGAACGGGCGGTACTGCGCGCACACCTCGGACGGGGAGAGAAGGTCATCCAGTACGCCTCGGATAGAGGCCATCAGATTCTCCTTAGACTGATGTGTTGCCATCCTGACGCATGCGCATCTAAGCTGATACGCATGAACGAGATGGTAACCCATACCAGCCGATACGCAAGGCCGGCGGTGCTGCATAGAGTGGTCTGCATGACTGACCAGCAGTACGGGCGCCGCGCAATCGAGATGGGCCCCACCGGCGAGACGGTGGCCCACAACCTCACCCGCCTGCGAAAGGTGCGTGGCCTCAGCACCCGGCAACTGTCAGCGGCTTTGGAGGCTCGCGGTCGGAGCCTCTCACCCTCCGGCATCATCCGGATGGAGAAGGCCGAGCGCCACGTGACGACCGACGAGCTGGTCGCCCTCGCTGCGGTCCTGCAGGTGAACCCTTCCGCTCTGCTCCTGCCTCTCGTGGACGGTCCGACCGACTCCATCGACATCACCGGAGTGGGTGCGGTCGGCGCGGACACGGCCTGGGACTGGGTCGACGGCAAGCGACCCCTTCACGTTGAACCCGGCAACCTCGACGCCTTGCTCGACTTCGACCTGTACGCCCGGCCGCCGCGCCATCGCAGGGCATGGCGAGACGTGCAGGCCCTCCTCCCGGCCGGCGACCTCGGAGAGGTGGTAGCGCAGCTCAAGGAGCCGGGGGAGTCGGATGGCTAGGGTCTGGATCGAGGACCGGGAGAAGCACGCCGACTACCGGGATGCCTTCGAGAAGTGGCAGGCCGCGAAGCGTGAGGGGTCGAAGCGGCAGCCGCCGGGCCGGTGGCGGGTCCGCTGGTACGGGCCGGACGGCAAGCCGAAGGCGCTGACGTTCCAGAAGCTGCCGCAGGCCGAGGCCGAGGTGCACGCGATTACGGCGCGGCTGGACAAGGGCTCGTACCGGGACCCGAAGTCGGGGAAGGCCGCGGTCAAGGTCGTGGCTGAGGAGTGGTTCGGGTCCAAGCGGAAGATCGGCCGGACCACGAAGCATGACTATCGGGAGATCCTCGACAACTACGTGATCCCGAAGTGGGGCGACTGGCAGGTCGCGGCCATCCAGTGGGAGGACGTCTCTGAGTGGCTGACCGAGCTGTGTACGCAGCCGGGGAAGTCCGGGCGTGTCCTCGGCGCCCAGCGCGTGATCAAGACGTACCGGGTGCTGTCGATGACGATGAAGCACGCGGTGTTCTCGAAGCGGATCTCGACGAGCCCCTGCCACGACCACGACCTGCCGCGGCCCGACGAAGAAGACGAGCACGTCTACCTCACCTATGACCAGCTCGAGGCCCTGGCCGCGGCGGCAGGCGAGTACCGGCTGCTGATCCTGACGCTCGGGTACTGCGGGATCCGCTGGGCGGAGGCGTCGGCCATCAAGACGGGCCGGCTGCTGGTGCCGAAGCGGCGGATCCGGATCGTGCAGAACTACACGGACGTGAAGGGCGTGCTGGCCCTGGGGCCGGTGAAGAACCACGAGAAGCGGTCCGTGCCGCTCCCCCGGTCGTTCGCCGACGAGCTGGGCACGCTGGCCAGTGGCAGAGGGCAGGGTGACCTGCTGTTCGCGGCACCCGAGGGCGGGCCTCTGCGGTACAACAACTTCCGGAGCCGCGTCTTCGATCCGGCCGTGAAGGCGGCCGGCCTGACGGGCATGGGCATCACGCCCCACAAGTTGCGGCACACGGCCGCCTCGCTGGCCATCGCGGCCGGCGCGGACGTGAAGGTCGTCCAGCTGATGCTCGGCCATAAGGACGCGGCCATGACGCTGAACGTGTATGGGCACCTGTTCCCGGACCGCCTCGACGAGGTGGCTGACGCGCTCGACGTAGGCCGAAAGGTCGCACTGGCGCTGCGGGATGCGCCGCTCATGCCCTCTGGGTGATCAGAGCAGCGTGTACGGAATGTGTATGGGCCCCCGGGATGATCTTCCGTGGGCCCATTGCTATGCGGCCTCTGACCTGCCGCTATCCACCGGAGCCCCCTGTCGGATTCGAACCGACGACCTACGCATTACAAGTGCGTTGCTCTGGCCGGACTGAGCTAAGGAGGCGTGGTCCGTTCGCGCGTACGGCGAGCGAAGCCGTCATCACTCTACACAGCCGTCCAGTGCGGCCGCGAAGAAGTTCCGTCCCCCCGCCCAGCCCCACAGAGTCCGAAGTCACCGCCCCGCAGTACTGACAGGACCGGGCCCGGAGGGTAGCGTCGGGCGGAGTTCGATTCTGGACTAGACCTTCCACTCGGATCGTCCGGCACGTTCCTGCCGGTAGAAGGGATTCATCACCATGGCTTCTGTCACCTTCGACAAGGCGACCCGCCTCTACCCGGGCGGCGACAAGCCCGCCGTCGACCAGCTGGAGCTGGAGATCGAGGACGGCGAGTTCCTCGTCCTCGTCGGGCCCTCCGGCTGCGGCAAGTCCACCTCGCTGCGCATGCTCGCCGGCCTGGAGGACGTCAACGGCGGCGCCATCCGCATCGGTGACCGCGACGTCACCCACCTGCCGCCCAAGGACCGGGACATCGCCATGGTGTTCCAGAACTACGCGCTCTACCCCCACATGACCGTCGCCGACAACATGGGCTTCGCGCTCAAGATCGCCGGCGTGGACAAGGCCACCATCCGCAAGAAGGTCGAGGAAGCAGCGCAGATCCTCGACCTGGAGCCGTACCTCGACCGCAAGCCCAAGGCCCTCTCCGGCGGCCAGCGCCAGCGCGTCGCCATGGGCCGCGCCATCGTCCGCCAGCCGCAGGTCTTCCTCATGGACGAGCCGCTGTCGAACCTGGACGCCAAGCTCCGCGTGTCCACCCGTACGCAGATCGCCTCGCTCCAGCGCCGCCTCGGCATCACCACCGTGTACGTCACCCACGACCAGGTCGAGGCCATGACCATGGGCGACCGCGTGGCGGTCCTCAAGGACGGTCTGCTCCAGCAGGTCGACACCCCGCGCAACATGTACGACCGCCCCGCCAACCTCTTCGTCGCCGGCTTCATCGGCTCCCCGGCCATGAACCTGGTCGAGGTCCCGATCACCGACGGCGGCGTGAAGTTCGGCGACAGCGTCGTCCCGGTGTCCCGCGAGGCGCTGTCCGCCGCCGCCGACGCGGGCGACCGTACCGTCACCGTCGGCGTGCGCCCCGAGCACTTCGACCTCGCCGAGAGCGGCGGCCTCACCGTCGTCGTCAACGTGGTCGAGGAACTGGGCGCGGACGGCTACGTCTACGGCTCCACCTCCGCCACCGAGGCCGAGGGCACCCAGGACCTCGTGGTCCGCGTGGGCGGCCGCCAGGTGCCGGAGAAGGGCTCCACCCTGCACGTGGTGCCGCGCACCGGCGAGATCCACGTCTTCTCGACCTCCACCGGACAGCGCCTGTCCGACTGACCGCGACAGCAGCAGCAGTTCGCAGGGGCGTCCCGTCAAGGGGCGCCCCTGCGGCGTGCGTTGCCCGGGGCGGCGGTGGCCGCCGTCGTCAGGAACCCCGGCAGACCCGGCCATTCGGGCGGAGGCGTCAACCCCATATTCGAAAAACCACGTCGAACCATCCCCCGACAGAGTGACTAATTGTCTCCAAAACTTCACCGAGCGCTACTCTCGCCCTCGTGACCCAATCTGCCCGCCGTATCGGCCGTTCCCTCGCCCTGGTCCTGCCCGTCGTCCTGGTCCTGTCCGGGACGCTCGCGGTCACGATGGTCCCCTGGGCGGACACCTCCTCCTCCCAGCTCGTGACCGCCTCCGCCGAGGGCGTCTCCGCCCCCGCCAAGCCCCTCGCCGCCCACGAGACGCTGCGCACCAAGCTCGTCGGCGAACTGCAGGAGGGGCAGGCGCCGGACGACGTACTGACCCACCTCCAGCAGGAGGTGAACCGCCGGCCGTCGCTCGCCGAGCACTGCGTGGGCATCGCCCGCGCCCTCGGCCGCGCCGCCGTCGAGGCGTACGGGCCCACGAAGGCCCAGTCCTTCGCCCGCCCCGTCTGCGACACCTCGTACGCCTCCGGCGTCGCCTCCATGGGCTGACCCGGGCCGCGTCCCTACGCTGGCCGTCATGACCGACGACCACCGGCCCGCCCGATCCGCCCGACCCGCCCCCTCCGCAGCCGCGTTCCCCGCCGCTCCCACCCAGGCCGTCGTCCTGGCGGGCGGCCAGGGGTCGCGGCTGCGCCCGTACACCGACGATCGTCCGAAGCCGATGGTCGAGATCCCCGGGACCGGGCTGCCGATCATCGGCCATCAGCTGGCCTGGCTCGCCGCCGAGGGCGTCACCGACGCCGTGGTGTCCTGCGGGCACCTCGCGCCCGTGCTCCAGGAGTGGCTGGCCGGGACACCGCTGCCGCTGCGCGTCACCACGGTGGTCGAGGAGGAGCCGCTGGGGCGCGGCGGCGGCCTCAAGTACGCCGCCCGCCATCTCCCCTCCCCCGGGGCCGCCTGGTACGCCACCAACGGCGATGTGTGGACCCGCTTCCCGCTGCGCGACATGGCGGCCTTCCACGCCGAGCGCGGCGCCGTCGCCACGCTCGCGCTGGCCCGGCCGCGGATCCCGTGGGGGGTGGTGGAGACCAACGAGTTCGGCCACGTACTGGACTTCATCGAGGCCCCGCAGTCCCCCTATCCGGTCAACGCCGGGGTGTACGTCTTCGGGCCCGAATTCGCCGCGCTGCTCCCGGACTTCGGGGACCACGAGCGCACCACCTTCCCGCGGCTGGCCCGCGAGCGGCGGCTGGCGGGCTACCCGCTGCCCCAGGGCGCCTACTGGCGGGCCATCGACACCGCGAAGGACCTCACCGAGGCGGCACGGGAGTTGGCCTCCCAGACGGGCACCTGACGCCCCGCGAGCGCCCGCCCACGAACCCCCGTCTACGAGAACCCCGGCCCGCCTACGGGAACCCCCGCGCCCGGAACCGCCCCCGCACCCCCGAGCCTCGCGCCCCCGCACCCCCGCACGCAAAAGGGCCCGGTACGCGATCCGCGTACCGGGCCCTCGTGTTCCGCGCCGGGCCGGCTCAGCCCCCGATCAGCCCCCCGATCAGCCCGGGCTGCTTCGACGCCGTCCCGCTGCCCCGCGTACCCCCCGACGAGGAGGACGGTGCCTTCGGCGCCGTCGACTGCCGCGGGGTGCTGCGCGGGGTCTGCTGGCCGCTGGTCGCCCCCCGGGTCGCCGCCGGGGACTGGGACTTCGTACCGGCGCTCTCGCGCGGCGGGGCCCCCGACGCCGTCTTGCCCGACTTCGCGGCGGGCTCGGACGGCGAGGCCGACGGCGACGCCTGCCGGGTCGGCTGCTGCGGCTGCGGCTGCGCGGGCTGCTGCCGGGCGGGCTCCTTCGGCAGCGGGCGGCCGGGCAGGTAGTTGCTCGGGGCCTCGCCCGGTCCGGGCACGGTGACCACGGTGGTGGACCGGACGGCCCCGCCGAGCAGCGAGCCGACGAGCAGGGTGAGCCCGCAGACGACGGTGGCCATGACGGCCCCGCGCCGCAGCACGCGCCGCCGCAGCTGCCCGATCTCCGAGCGCGGCCCGAGGGTCCGCCACGCCTCGCCGGCCAGGCGCCCGTCGAGGGAGTAGACGGGGGCGCCCGCGATGATCAGCGGGCTCCAGGCGGCGAGGTAGATGATGTCGGGCGCGTCGTACGCCGGTACGGTCTTCCAGCTCACGGTCATCAGCAGCGCGGCGGACAGCAGCGCCCCGATGCAGGCGGCGAACCGCTGCCACAGGCCGAACACCGTCAGCACGCCCACCAGGACCTGGAGGAAGGCCACGCTGAGCCCCGCGCCCACCGGGTGCGCCAGCGCGAAGTCGCGCAGCGGCTCGGCGAGCGCCCAGGGGCTGAGGGTGTGCAGCCAGGTGACCATGGAGCCGCGCTCGCCGCCGTCGAAGTAGACGGGGTCGCACAGCTTGCCCATGCCGGCGTAGATGGAGATGAACCCGAGGAAGACGCGCAGCGGGAGCAGCACGACGCCCAGGTTCATCCGGCGGCCCGGGTAGTAGGAGGCTTGCCCGCGCGAGTCGGCCGGCGCCCGCCGCGGGTCCGCGCCGGGCCCGGCGCCGGGCGGCTCCTCGTACGGCAGGTCCCGTACGGCGGCCAGCGGGCGCGTCTCGCTCGGGTCCCCGTAGCTGCGCTGGCCGACGACGGTCGGCGTGGCCACGGTGTCCTCGCCGAGGTCGTGGGCCAGGCCGACGCGCGGGATGACCTGGGTGGCGCCGGTGGCGCCCTCGTCGTAGGCGTCGTGGCCGCGCCCGGATTCCCGTACGGCCTGGAGCAGGCCGCCCATGGCCGCGGCGGCGTCGCCGGTGTCGGACTTGCCGCTCCACACCACGGGGGCGCGGCGGCGGGTGGCCCCGGCGGCGGCCACCACGGCGCCGCCCAGGACGGGCGCGCGGCCGGGGGCCCTCGCGGGCTTGGAACGCGCGCTCGGGCTCGGTGCGAGCCGCACACGGAAGCTGGCGTGGTTGACGATGACCTGTGCGGGGTCGCACGGCACCTTGACCATGCTCAGCGCGGGCTGGTCGTCGAACCCTGACGTTCTGGTGTCCACACTCATCTAACCGAGTGATCAGTGTTTAGGACACTGCCTTGACTCCGGGGATCTGTCCGAGACCCGTCAAGATCAAGCCACCCCGCCCGGAAGGGGCGGGGTGGCACGCTCACGGGTCACGGTCCGTAGGCCGTTCGGCAGAGCTCCGGGGCCCGGAAACCCCAGGGGCCCCGGCGGCCACAGCGGCCTCAGGGGCCTCAGGGGCCTCAGGAGCCTCCGCAGCCCCCTCGGCCCCCGCGGCCTCAGGTACGCGGCTGCGTCGCCCGGCGGCGGGCCGCCTCGTACAGCACGACGCCCGCGGCGACACCGGCGTTCAGCGACTCGGCGCCGCCCGGCATCGGGATGCGCACGAGGAAGTCGCAGTTCTCGCCGACGAGCCGGCCGAGACCCTTGCCCTCGGAGCCGACCACGATGACGACCGGGCCGCCCAGCGCCTCCAGGTCCTGCACCTCGTGCGTGCCCTCGGCGGCGAGGCCCACGACCGCGATACCGGCCTTCTTGTACTCCTGCAGGGCGCGGGTCAGGTTGGTGACGCGCGAGACCGGGGTACGGGCGGCCGTGCCGGCCGAGGACTTCCAGGCACCGGCGGTCATGCCGGCGGCGCGGCGCTCGGGGATGACCACGCCGTGGCCGCCGAAGGCGGAGACGGAGCGGACGATCGCACCGAGGTTGCGCGGGTCGGTGACCCCGTCGAGGGCGACGATCAGCGGGTCCTCGCCGTTGTCGTAGGCCGCGTCGGTCAGGTCCTCGGGGTGCGCGTACTCGTACGGCGGGACCTGGAGGACCAGGCCCTGGTGGTTGAGCCCGTTGGTCATCCGGTCGAGCTCGGGGCGCGGGGCCTCCATCAGGTTGATGTTGCCGCGCTCGCCGGCGAGCTGGAGCGCCTCGCGGACGCGCTCGTCGTTGTCGATGAACTGCTGGACGTAGAGGGTGGTGGCGGGGACGCCGTCGCGCAGCGCCTCGAAGACCGGGTTGCGGCCGACGACCATCTCGCTGGTGCCCTTGGGGCCGCCGCGGCGGGGGGCCGGGCGGCGCTTGGCCGCCTGGCGGGCCATGGCGTTGGCGATGCGGTTCGCCTTGTGCTTCTTGCGGTCCTCGGCCTTGGGCGTGGGGCCCTTGCCCTCCAGGCCCTTGCGCCGCTGGCCACCGCTGCCGACCGTCGCGCCCTTCTTGTTGGACGTGCGGCGGTTCCTGCGCTGGCTGTTCCCGGCCATGACCTCTACCTGTTTTCGTTGATGCTGCGATAAGTACGTATGAAGAGTGTGCCGCCCGGAAGGCCGGGCGGCACAGTCGGACTGCTCCGGGCGCCGCGGCTCAGCGCGGGCCGAGCGTCCAGCGGGGACCCGCCGGGCCGTCCTCGATCACCAGGCCGGACTGCTGGAGCTGGTCGCGGATGGCGTCGGCGGTGGCCCAGTCCTTGCGGGCCCGCGCGGACTCGCGCTGCTCCAGGACCAGCCGTACGAGGGTGTCCACCGCGCCGTGCAGGTCCTCGCCCCGGTCGGTCTCCTCGGCCCACTGCGGGTCGAGCGGGTCCAGGCCGAGCACGCCCAGCATGGCGCGTACCTCCGAGAGCCGGGCGATG
The DNA here is from genome assembly GCF_040644195.1 of Streptomyces sp. NPDC047014. Taxonomy (NCBI): domain Bacteria; kingdom Bacillati; phylum Actinomycetota; class Actinomycetes; order Kitasatosporales; family Streptomycetaceae; genus Streptomyces; species Streptomyces sp. NPDC047014. The sequence continues at coordinate 58,119 of NZ_JBEYVX010000022.1, forward strand.
GCCTCGTCCTTGTCGTCGGCGGCCAGCGCGCTGTTGCCCTGGCGGACGGTGGTGTGGACGATGGCGAGCGCCTGCGGGACGCCCAGGTCGTCGTCCATGGCCTCGGCGAAGGCGGGCGGGACCTCCTTCGCCGCCTCGACCGGGCCGCCGGCCTTCTCGACGACGCGCTGGTAGAAGCCCTCGATGCGGGCGAAGGCCGACTCGGCCTCCCGCAGCGCCTCCACGCTGTACTCGATCATCGACCGGTAGTGCGGGGTGCCCAGGTAGTAGCGCAGGACGATCGGGCGCCACTGCTTGACCATCTCGGAGACGAGGACCGAGTTCCCGAGGGACTTGGACATCTTCTCGCCGGCCATGGTCACCCAGGCGTTGTGCACCCAGAACTTCGCGAACTCGTCGCCGAACGCCTTGGCCTGGGCGATCTCGTTCTCGTGGTGCGGGAAGATCAGGTCGAGCCCGCCGCCGTGGATGTCGAACGCCTCGCCCAGGTACTTGTGCGCCATGGCGGAGCATTCCAGGTGCCAGCCGGGACGGCCGCGGCCCCAGGGGGTCTCCCAGGAGGGCTCGCCGGGCTTGGCGGACTTCCACATGGCGAAGTCGCGGGCGTCGCGCTTGCCGGTCTCGCCGGTGCTCTCCGGCTGGCGGATGTTGTCGAGCTCCTGCCGGGAGAGCGAGAGGTAGCCCGGGAAGGACTTCACGTCGAAGTAGACGTTGCCCTCGGACTCGTAGGCGTGGCCGCGCTCGATGAGGCCGCGCATCATCTCGACCATCTCGGTGACATGGCCGGTGGCGCGCGGCTCGTAGGTGGGCGGGAGGCAGCCGAGGGCGGTGTAGCCGTCGTTGAAGGCGCGCTCGTTCTCGTAGCCGATGGACCACCACGGGCGGCGCTGTTCCGCGGACTTCGAGATGATCTTGTCGTCGATGTCCGTGACGTTGCGGATGAAGGTGACGTCGTAGCCCCGGTAGGCGAACCAGCGGCGCATCATGTCGAAGTTGAGGCCGGACCGGATGTGCCCGATGTGCGGGGCGGCCTGAACGGTCGCACCACAGAGGTAGATCGAGACACAGCCCGCAACGAGCGGGGTGAAGTCGCGGATCTGCCGGGCGCTGGTGTCGTACAGGCGAATAGTCACGGCAACCAGGGTAGTGCGCCTGCGGCAGTGCCCCGCGACCCTTTCGGGGGCGCGGGGCGGCTTTGTTGCGGGAGACCGGGAGCCGCCGGGGGCGTTCAGCCCCGGTTCGTCCGGTACACGAGCGCCGTGGCGATCGCCGCGAGCCCCTCGGCCCGGCCGGTCAGCCCCAGTCCGTCGGTGGTGGTGCCCGAGACGGAGACGGGGGCGCCCACCGCGGCGGCGAGCGCCTTCTGCGCCTCTTCGCGCCGCTTGCCGATCTTCGGGCGTACGCCGATCACCTGGATGGCGACATTGCCGATCTCGAAGCCCTCGGCGCGGACGATACGGGCGGCCTCCGCGAGCAGCGTGACCCCCGCGGCACCGGACCACTCGGGGCGGGAGGTGCCGAAGTGCGCGCCGAGGTCGCCCACGCCGGCGGCGGAGAACAGGGCGTCGCAGGCGGCGTGGGCGGCGACATCGCCGTCGGAGTGCCCGGCGAGGCCGTCCTCCCCCTCCCACAGCAGGCCGGCGCACCACAGCTCGCGGCCGGTCTCGAAGGCGTGCACGTCGGTGCCGATCCCCACGAGGGGAAGGAGCGGCGCGGCGGGATCAGTAGGCATCGGTGGCCCTCCTGCGGGCGAGTACGGCCTCGGCGAGGACCAGGTCGAGCGGACGGGTGACCTTGAACGCCTCCTCGTGGCCCGGGATCACCAGGACCGGGACGCCGAGCCGCTCCACCATGCCGGCGTCGTCGGTGGCGCCCTCGCCGTCGACGGCGATCGCGGCGTGGGCCTTGAGGAGCGTGGCGAGGTCGAAGCCCTGCGGGGTCTGCACGGCGCGCAGCCGGGCCCGCTCGGGGGTGGCCACCACCGGCTCGGGCTCGCCCGGCTTGCCCGGCTCGACCTCCTTGACGGTGTCGGCCAGCGGCAGCGCGGGCACGACGGCGCGGGCGCCGTCGCGGACGGCCTCGACGACGGAGTCCACGGTGTCGACGGGGACGAGCGGGCGGGCCGCGTCGTGGATGAGGACGGAGGTGATGTCCTGCGGCAGCGCGTCCAGCCCGGCGCGTACGGAGTCCTGGCGGGTGTCGCCGCCGGGGACCACCAGCACCTCGGTGCGCTCCGGCAGGGCGTGCTCGCCCAGCAGCAGGCGCACCTCGGCGGCGTCGGCGGGCGGGGCGACCACCACGACGACGGAGACCGCGCGGGAGCGGGCCATCGCGCGGACGGCGTGGACGAGCATGGGCGTGCCGCCGAGGCCGCGCAGGGCCTTGGGGGCACCGGGCCCGAGGCGTACCCCGCGGCCGGCGGCCGGGATCACCGCGGCGGTGCGGTGGGGGCGCGTAACGTCAGACATCAGGAGCTCCGAGCCAGGTTTGTGACTTCGGCCGACATGGGTATGGGCTGAAGGGTGCCGGGTGCGATGCCCCTCGCCCCTTCCGTGACGTCTGGACGAGCAGGCTGCCCGGACCCGGCACGCCACCGCGGGGGCGGCCGTGGGGTGTGGAGGAGACGGCAGGGGGTATGCGCGCGGCGTGACGGTCAGGATGCGGGGATCTCAGGAACCCGGACAGCTCCGGGTGCGGGGATTCCGGGTACGGGGATTCCGGGTACGGGGATACAGACATGCCGCAGCGCCCGGCAACAGGCCCCCCTGGGAGGGGAGACCGTGTCATCGGGCACCGCGGCAAGCTGTGCACCTCGTGTGCGCGGACATCAGGTGCGCAGACACTGTGCACAAGGGATCGCGTCAGGACGCGAGCACCTCGTCGAGGAGGGCCTCGGCCTTGTCCTCGTTCGTGTTCTCAGCGAGCGCGAGCTCGCTGACCAGGATCTGGCGCGCCTTCGCGAGCATGCGCTTCTCACCCGCGGAGAGCCCGCGCTCGCGCTCACGACGCCACAGGTCACGCACCACTTCGGCGACCTTGATGACATCGCCAGAAGCGAGCTTCTCCAGATTTGCCTTGTAGCGCCGGGACCAGTTCGTCGGCTCTTCTGCATACGGTGCGCGCAGCACCTCGAAGACCCGGTCCAGCCCGTCCTGGCCGACTACGTCGCGAACGCCGACGAACTCCGCATTGTCCGCAGGCACACGAACCGTCAGGTCGCCCTGGGCGACCTTGAGCACCAAGTAGGTCTTGTCCACGCCTTTGATCTGACGAGTCTCAATGGCCTCGATCAGCGCGGCCCCGTGATGGGGATAGACCACGGTGTCGCCAACCTTGAACGTCATGTGACAGGTACCCCTTCCGTGGCTATCCAGGGTAACACGAGAACTGACTGTTATGAATGGCGTTTTCGCAGGTCAGGGCACATCTCGGGGCTTGACAACACAGACAGGAACGTGCTGCGGAAGGCTTCCGGAAGAGGGTATTCGCAGGTCGGGGGCGCTGCGCGGACCGGGCGAAAGGGCCACGCTACACCTGTCCGGCACCCCCATCGGTGTGACGTACGTCCCGTTTTGCCGGGTTGAGAGTCGCGAAACCGAACTGCTCCGTTCGGCTGGCGACGCATCTCACGCGGCGGGTTCCGGCCCAATCCCCGAATTGATCACGAAGTGGCGTTCGAGGGAATCCCGGAATTGATCAACGACCGCTCCGGCGGCGATATGCGGGCGGCACATGATCGGCGAGGTGAACGCCGCCGGAACGGCACCCGCCGGACCGCCGGGCCGCGGCGCGGGCGGAATGCGAGATCACGAGAGCCCCAGGGCGGCGGCCGCGCTGCGGAGGGTCGGGTGCGGGGGCGGGGTGGCGGCTCGGTAACCTAAGCCCGCTGACACACCCTTGGAGCGGCTTTCACCTCGGCCGTTCCGGGGGAGCCCGACCTCCCCTTCCGTTCGTCCAAGGAGTTGCCGCCGCCGTGAGCCGCAGCCTTCGACGCGGCGCCCTCGCCGCCACCGCCGTCGTGTTCTCGATCGCCTCGCTGGCCGCGTGCGGTGCGGGCAACGACGCGCAGACTCTCCAGATCAAGCCGGACAACGCCGCCGTCACCAAGGGCGACATCGAGATCCAGAACGCACTGGTGATCACCCAGGGCGAGAAGGACAAGAAGGGCCCGGCCGTCGTGTCGGCGACCGTCTTCAACAACGGCAGCACGCCGCAGACCCTTGACGCCATCACTCTTGCGGATGGCAAGGGCAAGGTCCTGCTGAAGCCCGCCGAGGGCGGCTCCGGCAAGATCACGATCCCGGCCGGCGGTTCCGTGGTCGTCGGCGGCAAGGGCAATGCCTCCGCCTCGATCGAGAACGGCGCCGAGGCAGCGAAGAACGGCGACGTGCAGAAGGTCGTCTTCCAGCTGAGCAGCACCGGCGGCGTCGAGCTCCAGGCGTTCGTGGTCCCGGGCGCCGGCATGTACGCGGGCTTCGGGCCCTCCGCCGCGGCCTCCCCGGCCGTCGGCACCAGCCCCTCCGGCTCCCCCTCGGGCGCGCCGTCGGGCTCCCCCGCCGCCTCCCCCTCGTCCGGTGCCTCCGGTTCGCCCGCGGGCGCGCCCTCCGGTTCCGCCTCCGGCTCGCCGGCCGGTTCCCCGTCGGGCTCCGCCTCGCACGCCGCGGGTCACTGACGCCCGGCGCGCAGGGCGCCGTACACGTACGCATACGGGAAGGGCCCCCGTCCGCAGCAGCGGACGGGGGCCCTTCCGGTGTCAGGGGTCCGGGCGGTCTACGGCTCGAACTTGTAGCCGAGGCCGCGGACGGTCACCAGGTAGCGCGGGGCGCCCGGGTCCGGCTCGATCTTGGCGCGCAGCCGCTTGACGTGCACGTCGAGGGTCTTGGTGTCCCCGACGTAGTCGGCGCCCCAGACCCGGTCGATGAGCTGCATACGGGTCAGTACGCGCCCGGCGTTGCGCAGCAGCATCTCCAGCAGGTCGAACTCCTTGAGCGGGAGGTCCACCTTCCCTCCGGCGACGGTGACCACGTGCCGGTCCACGTCCATCCGTACCGGGCCGGCCTCCAGCGCCGCCGGGGTGACCTCCTCCGGCTCGCCGCGGCGGCGCAGGACCGCGCGGATGCGGGCGACCAGCTCGCGCGAGGAGAAGGGCTTCGTGACGTAGTCGTCGGCTCCTATCTCCAGCCCCACGACCTTGTCGATCTCGCTGTCCTTGGCCGTCACCATGATCACGGGGACGTTGGAGCGCCCGCGCAGCTGCCGGCAGACCTCCGTGCCGGGCAGCCCGGGGAGCATCAGGTCGAGGAGGACGAGGTCGGCGCCGTTGCGCTCGAACTCGTCGAGCCCGTCGGGGCCGGTCGCGGCGACGGCGACCTCGAAGCCCTCCTTGCGGAGCATGTAGGACAGGGCGTCGCTGAAGGATTCCTCATCCTCGACGACGAGCACTCGGGTCACGGAAGGACCTCCGGGGCAGGAATGGCTGGGGCGGATCTGGTTCAGGCGGGTGTCGGGTGGGCGTGCGGGGAGGAGGCGGCGGCCGGCGCGGCGGGCGCCGCGGCCTCGGGCAGCCGCAGGGTGAAGGTGGAGCCCTGGCCCTCGGAGCTCCAGACCGACACCTCCCCGCCGTGCGAGGCGGCCACGTGCTTCACGATCGCAAGGCCGAGGCCGGTGCCTCCCGTGGCGCGGGAGCGGGCCGGGTCCACGCGGTAGAAGCGCTCGAAGATGCGCTCGCGGTCCTTCTCCGGGATGCCGATGCCCTGGTCGGTCACGGCGATCTCGATCAGGTCCCCGCCGGGCGCGGCGACCCGGCGGCCGGCTATGCCGACGCGGGTGCGGGCGGGGCTGTAGTTGACGGCGTTCTCCACGAGGTTGCCGAGGGCGGCGGCGAGCTGCCCGCGGTTGCCCCAGACGCGCAGGTCGGCGGTGCCGCCGGCGGCCATGGTGATCTGCTTGGAGGAGGCCGTGTGGCGGCAGCGGTCGATGGCCTCGGCGACGAGGGTGTCGACGCGGACGGGCTCGGCGTCCTCCAGCGGGTCGTCGTTCTGCACCCGGGAGAGGTCGATGAGCTCCTGCACGAGGTTGATCAGGCGGGTGGACTCGATCTGCATGCGGCCCGCGAAGCGGCTGACCGCCTCGGGGTCGTCCGCGGCGTCCATGACGGCCTCGGAGAGCAGGGAGATCGCCCCGACCGGGGTCTTCAGCTCGTGCGAGACGTTGGCGACGAAGTCGCGGCGTACGGCCTCGATGCGGCGGGCCTCGGTCAGGTCCTCCACCAGCAGCAGCACCAGGCGGGAGCCCAGCGGGGCGACGCGCGCGGAGACCGCCAGGGCCTCGCCGCGGCCGGTGCCGCGCCGGGGCAGATCCAGTTCGACCTGCCGTATCTCCCCGTCCCGGCGGGTGTCGCGGGCCATGTGCAGCATGGGCTCGACCGCGAGCTTGCCGCCCCGCACCAGCCCGAGGGCGTAGGCGGCGGAGGAAGCCTTGACCACGGCGTCGCCCTCGTCGAGCACCACGGCGGAGGAGCGGAGCACGGACAGTACGGTGTCCACTCCCGGCGGCAGTACCGCGTTGATGTCGGGGCGCATGGAGCTCCGGGTGGGGCGGGCCTGGTCGCGCTCGCTCCAGCGGAACGCCAGCATGGCGATCACACCGGTGCACAGACCGGCGATCGCTGCAGCTGCGGCGACCGCCGCGTTCACGTCCATGCATCCAGGTTAAGCAGGCGCGACGACACTTCCACAGCCGTTCGGGTGGCACCTCGAACAGTCGTCGCCCAGAGTTCACCCTGGCGACGGGGTTGATTCACTTGGGGTGCCGGAGTCGGACGCGTTCCCCTCCCACCGTGGCACCGTGGGGCCAGAGGCCGCCCGGCCCGCCCCCGGCCCGCCCCGGGGTCCGCCCCCGGGCAGGCAGTACCGCACCGAGCAGTAGTAGACCGAGCAGCAGCAGGTCGAGAGAGGGACACGAGACATGCGCGACGCGTACCACGAGGAACTGGACTCGATCGGAGAAGGTCTGGTCGAGATGGCCCGGCTCGTCGGTTCCGCGATCGGGCGGGCCACGACGTCCATGCTCGACGCCGACCTGAAGCTCGCCGAGAGCGTCATCGCCGCCGACCAGAAGATCGACGACCTCCAGCACGACCTGGAGGCCCGCGCCATCGCGCTGCTCGCCCGCCAGCAGCCGGTCGCCACCGACCTGCGCATCGTCGTCACCTCGCTGCGGATGAGCGCCGACCTGGAGCGCAGCGGCGACCTGGCCCAGCACGTGGCGAAGCTCGCCCGGCTGCGCTTCCCGGACCGCGCCGTGCCGCGGGACCTGCACGCGACGATCCTGGAGATGGGGCAGCTGGCGCAGCGCCTGATGGCGAAGGCGGCCGAGGTCATCATCACCAAGGACGTGGACCTGGCCCTCCAGCTGGAGCAGGACGACGACGAGATGGACCAGCTGCACCGCACGCTGTTCCAGCACCTGATGGACGACCGCTGGAAGCACGGCATCGAGACCGCCGTGGACGTGACGCTGCTCGGCCGCTACTACGAGCGCTTCGCGGACCACGCGGTGTCGGTGGCCAAGCGGGTGGTCTACCTGGTGACGGGCGAGCACGCGGACGACCTGCAGCAGCCGACGCAGGTGGAGGGCGTCTGAGTCCGGGCTCCGGGGGGGCGGACGGGGCGGGTTCGCCACCGCGCTGCGGTGCGCTTCCGTGCGCCGTTGACGCGCCGGTGCCGCTGGGCATGAATGAGGGCGAGGGCGGCCCGTCGTACGAGGCCCCGTACGCCGCCCACCGAGGAGGAACCATGCCCGATTCCCCCGTACCCATCACCCCGGAGCAGGACCAGCCCGCGAAGCCGGAGCCGCTGCGGCTGCCGCTGCTGGCCGCCTGCGGATGCGGCTCGGGCTGCGGCTGCGGCTGCCAGTCCGGCGCCCCCTGCCAGTGCGGCGGCTGACCCGCGCGCACCCCGTACGAGGAGAAGCCCCCGCCCGCGGCAGTCCGCGGCCGGGGGCTTCGCCAACTGGCCCATGGGAAGGCCATGTCAAGGGTTGAATGCCCGCATGGACATAGTCGAAGGCGGCATCGCCGCCATCGCCGCCGCGTTCAGCGGCTGGGCGGCGTACAGCGCCATGCAGGCGGCCAAGGCGGCGGACCGCAACTCCCAGGCCGCGAACCGGACGGCCGAACTCGCCCACCGGACCGCCGAGTCCGTCGCACGGATCGAACGCGACCGCTGGCACCGTGAGCTGACACCCGACATCACCTTCCGGCTGACGAAGGAACACGGCCACGTGGAACTCCTCGTCCGCTACGTCGGCCCCACCGCGCTGGGCCGGCTGCACCGGATGGAGCTGCGCGTACGCGACGACCGCGACCGCAGCAACGACCCCTTGCCGGCGGGCGGCCTGACCCCGGAGGAACGCTCCCGCACCATCTGGGGCCCGTACCGCTTCACGGCCGGGGACGGCTCGACGGACCGCGAGGTCTCCCCCCTCTCCCTCCTCCCGGGCGAGGAACACCGCCTCCGCCTGGACCCGTCCCAGCCCCACCGCCTCTTCGGCGGCGGCTTCGAGCAGTGGGAGAAGGACTACCGCGAGGCGGACTTCCGCCTGTGGGTGGACTGCCACGTCGAGGGCCACCGCGAATGGAACCTCACCGCGGACGTCCCCCAACGCCACGGCACGACCCCGTCCATCCGAGGCACCCAGGCCCGCTGACCCCGCCCCGCCGCCCGCCACCCACCAGAAAGCCCCCCGCCCGCCGGTGTGTCCGGCGGGCGGGGGGCTTTCGCGCCGCGAGGGGGAAGGGTTACTTCTTGCCCTGGTTCTTGACCGCCTCGATGGCGGCCGCCGCTGCCGTCGGGTCGAGGTAGGTGCCGCCCGGGGTGAGGGGCTTGAAGTCCGCGTCCAGTTCGTAGACGAGGGGGATGCCCGTCGGGATGTTCAGGCCCGTGATGTCCTCGTCCGAGATGCTGTCCAGGTGCTTGACCAGGCCGCGCAGGGAGTTGCCGTGGGCGGCGACCAGGACCGTGCGGCCCGCGAGGAGGTCCGGGACGATGCCGTCGTACCAGTACGGGAGCATGCGCTCGACGACGTCCTTGAGGCACTCGGTGCGCGGGCGCAGCTCGTCCGGGATGGACGCGTAGCGCGGGTCCTCGGACTGCGAGAACTCCGTACCGTCCGCGAGGACCGGCGGCGGGGTGTCGTACGAGCGGCGCCACAGCATGAACTGCTCCTCGCCGAACTCGGCCAGGGTCTGCGCCTTGTCCTTGCCCTGGAGCGCGCCGTAGTGGCGCTCGTTCAGGCGCCAGGAGCGGTGCACCGGGATCCAGTGGCGGTCCGCGGACTCCAGCGCGAGCTGGGCGGTGCGGATGGCGCGCTTCTGGAGGGAGGTGTGCAGCACGTCGGGCAGCAGGCCGGCGTCCTTGAGCAGCTCACCGCCGCGGACCGCCTCCTTCTCGCCCTTCTCGGTGAGGTTGACGTCCACCCAGCCGGTGAACAGGTTCTTCGCGTTCCATTCGCTCTCGCCGTGGCGGAGGAGGATCAGCTTGTACGGTGCGTCGGCCATGCGTACGAGCCTAATGGACGCGCGGGGGCGGCGGCGCGCGGCGCCGAGGGGTGGGACGGGGGCCGGAGCGGGGTCCTGGGCGGGTGCCGGGGACGGTGCCGGGGCGGGGCCGTCGGTTGGCTGCGGGCGTCAATTGGGTGGCGCTGCGCGGGTGGGCCCTCGTAATGTGCCCATCGCCAAGTCGACGCTTACATCCTCGGGGGGATTTCCGCATGTTCGTTGCGCGTACGAGGCGGGCCCTCCGGGAGAGCGTCTCGGGCCTGCCCCGGGCCTTCTGGTGGCTCTGGACGAGCACGCTGGTCAACCGGCTCGGGGCCTTCGTCGCCACCTTCATGACCCTGTACCTGACGCTGGAGCGGGGCTACTCGGCCTCGTTCGCCGGGCTGGTGGTCGCGCTGCACGGGCTCGGCGGGGTGGTGTCCTCGCTGGTCGCGGGCGTCATGACCGACCGGCTCGGCCGGCGCCCCACGCTGCTGGCGGCCCAGGCGTCGACGGCCTTCTCGGTGGCGCTGCTCGGCTTCATGCAGCACCCGGCGGCGATCGCGGCGGTGGCGCTGCTGGTGGGCATGACCTCCAACGCCTCGCGGCCGGCGGTGGCCGCGATGATGGCGGACATCGTCCGTCCCGAGGACCGCGTACGGGCCTTCGCGCTCAACTACTGGGCCATCAACCTCGGCTTCGCCGTGAGCGCGACGGCGGCGGGGGTGATCGCGGAGTACAGCTATCTGGCGGGCTTCCTCGGGGAGGCGGCGCTGACGCTGGCGTGTGCGGTGCTGGTGTTCGTGAAGCTGCCCGAGTCGCGGCCGGAGCGGGGGGACGGGGCGGGGGCTGCTGGGGCCGCGGGGGCCGCCGGGACTGCTGGGGCTGCCGGGGGCTCCGAGGCGGAGGTCGGGATCGGGACCGTGTTGCGGGACGGGCGGTTCATGGGGGTGGTCGGCCTGTCGTTCCTGATCTCGCTGATCTTCACGCAGGGGTCGGTGGGACTGCCCGTGGCGATGGGGGCGGCGGGGTTCTCGCCCGGGGACTACGGGCTGGTCATCGCCGTGAACGGGCTGCTCATCGTGGTGCTCCAGATTCCGGTGACGCGGTTCATCGAGCATCGCGATCCGCAGAAGCTGCTGGTGGTGTCGGCGCTGCTGGCGGGGTACGGGTTCGCGCTGACGGCCTTCGCGGGGCCGGTATGGGCGTACGCGCTGACGGTGTGCGTGTGGACGCTCGCGGAGATCGTGAACTCGCCCACGCAGATGGGGCTGGTGGTGCGGCTGTCGCCGGTGCACGGGCGGGGGCGGTACCAGGGGATGTACACGATGTCGTGGGCGGTGGCGGCGCTGGTCGCTCCGCTGATGGCGGGGTTCGTGATCGACCGGTACGGGGCGGGGTGGCTGTGGGGGGCCACGGGTGTGCTGGGGTCGGTGGCGGCGGTGGGGTACTGGCTGCTGATGCGGGGGCTTTCGGGGGCGGAGGGGGTGGCCGCGGTGGCGGTCCCCGCCGAGGTTCCGGCCGCGGGTGGCCTGGCGGTCCCCGCCGAGCTTCCGGCCGCGGGTGGCCTGGCGGCCGCCGCTGAGGTCCCGGCCGCGGCCCCGGGGGCGCCGGTGTCTCCCGTCGAGGTCGCGGCCGCGGGTGGTCTGGCGGAGCCCGAGGGTGGCGCCCCGAAGGCGGCCGACCCGCTTCCGGCGGGCTGACCCTGACCCGTGACGCCGCGGCGCCGTTGCGGGGGCGCTGCCCCCGTACCCCCCGCCTCAATCGCCGGCGGGGCTTGATTCGGCCCGCGCCTCAGACGCCGGGGAGGCTGGAGTGGGCCGGAGGGGCGTCCGGGGCGGGAGGTAGGCCGGAGCCGTCGGGGAGCGCCCCCGCCCGCGCGGAGCGGGGCGGCGGGTCCGGAGTGCGGCCGGCCCCGTCAGGGTTACGCTTCGCCGTCCCCCGGCCGCGTCAGGTGGCGGAAGGCGTCCAGGTTGCCCGTCGGTTCGCCGCGGGAAACGCGCCAGTCGTACTCGCGGCGGATCGCGCTCGCGAAGCCCAGTTCCAGCAAGGTGTTGAACGCGCCGTCCGCCGCCTCCAGGACCGTGCCCAGCAGGCGGTCCAGTTCCTCCGGGGTGATCACCGAGAGCGGGAGGCGGGCCGTCAGGTAGATGTCGCCCAGGCGGTCCACCGCGTAGGCCATGCCGTACAGCTTGAGGTTGCGTTCCAGCAGCCAGCGGTGGACGGCCGCCTCGTTCTCGTCGGGGTGGCGGATCACGAAGGCGTTGACCGACAGCGAGTGCCGGCCGGCCCGGAGCGAGCAGGTGGTGCTCAGCTTGCGGGTGCCGGGGAGCGTCACGACGTACGCGCCCGGCTCCGGGCTCTCCCAGCTCAGCTCCGCGCCGTCGAGCGCGCTTTCGATGATCGCGGCGGTGTCAGCCATGGTGGGAGCGTACGCGACGGCGCCGCTCCTGCATGGCCGCCGTGTACACGTCGGCCGTCCCGCTCGCCGCCGCGTCCCAGCCGAAGTCCTGCGCGTGCCGCGCGGCCGCCGCCCCCATCCGGTCCGCGAGCCCCGGCTCGTCGAGGAAGCGGCGCAGCTCGCGCGCGTAGTCCGCCGGATCGTGGCCCCGTACGAGGATCCCCGTGGAGCCGTCGTCGACCGCGACGGGCAGGCCGCCGACGGAGGCCGCGAGCACCGGCGTACCGGCGGCCTGCGCCTCTATCGCGACGAGTCCGAACGACTCGCTGTACGAGGGCATGACCAGCACGGACGCCGCCCGGAACCAGTCCGCGAGCCCGTCCTGCGCGACGGGCGGATGGAAGTGCACGAGATCGGCGATGCCCAGCTTCGCGGCGAGCTTCTGCAGCCCCTCCGGCTTGGCCAGCCCGCTGCCGCTCGGCCCGCCGACGACCGGCACGAACAGGCGGCGGCGCAGCGAGGGGTCCTGGTCGACGAGGACGGCGACGGCCCGCAGCAGGATGTCGGGGGCCTTGAGCGGCTGGATCCGGCCGGCGAAGAGCGGTATGACGGCGTCCTGCGGGAGCCCGAGGCGGGCGCGGGCGGCGGCCCGGCCGTCACCGACGGTGAAGCGGTCCAGGTTCACGCCGGGGTGGACGACGGCCACCTTGGCCGGATCGGCCTCGTAGTGGCGGACGAGCTCGCCGGCCTCCTCGGCGGTGTTCGCGATGAGGCGGTCGGCGGCGGAGACGATCTGCGTCTCGCCGATGACGCGCGCGGCCGGCTCGGGGGTGTCGCCCTCGGCCAGCGCCGCGTTCTTGACCTTGGCCATGGTGTGCATGGCGTGCACGAGCGGCACGCCCCAGCGCTCGGCGGCCAGCCAGCCCACGTGCCCGGAGAGCCAGTAGTGGGAGTGCACGAGGTCGTAGTAGCCGGGCCGGTGCCCGGCCCATGCCTGCATCACGCCGTGGGTGAAGGCGCACAGCTGCGCCGGCAGCTCCTCCTTGGCCAGGCCCTCGTACGGGCCCGCGTCCACATGCCGTACGAGGACCCCGGGGGCCAGCTCGACCACGGGCGGGAGCCCGCCGGTGGTGGCCCGGGTGAAGACCTCGACCTCGATGTTGATCGCGGCGAGCCGGCGGGCCAGCTCCACGATGTAGACGTTCATGCCGCCCGCGTCCCCGGTGCCGGGCTGGTGCAGCGGCGAGGTGTGGACGCTGAGCATGGCCACGCGGCGCGGCCTGCGGTGGTGCCCGGCGCCCGGCAGGCGCAGCCGGGGCGGTTCGTGGCGGGCGGCGCGGGCGGCGAGGCGCCCGCTGAGACTGCCGCCGAGGCGGGACACGTACTGGCTCAAGGAAGCGCTTCCTCTCGGCTCGGACGGTGCGCGGGCGACTCGGACGGTGCGCGCGGGCGGCGCTCGGACGGCATGGCGGTGAGGGCGCGGAGGGCGCCCTGCAAGGAGTGCAACCCGGATGGCCGTCCCCCGCATTCCGGGGTCTCCGTTTTTCCTGCGGGCCGGCCTTTTTCTTGGGCTTCTCTTGGGGCTCCCTTGGGTCGGCGGGTGGGGCTCCCTTGGGTCGGCGGGTGCTTCCGGTCGCGGGCGGTACGGGGCCTCGGCGCGGCCGGGGCCACCGGCCGCGCGGGCCGGGTCTTCGGCCCGTACGGGGCAGGTTTTCCGGCCGTACGGGGCCTCCGCTTACCCTCGGCTCATGGCCTCCCGCACCACCCCGTCGCCCCGCCGCGCCTCCGGCCGCCCCGTCGGCACGGTGACGCGCGGTACGACGAACCCGAACCGGCTGCGCCGCATGGACCGCTGGATCGCGGCCGCGCACGGGGCCGCGCTGCGCCGTGCGGGGGACCCGGTGGCGGTGGACCTCGGCTACGGGGCCGCGCCCTGGACGGCGGTGGAGCTGCTGGCACGGCTGCGGGAGGAGGTGCCGCGCGTACGGGTGGTCGGCATCGAGATCGAGCCGGCGCGGGTGGCGGGGGCGAAGCCGTACGAGCGGGAGGGGCTGAGCTTCCGGCACGGCGGCTTCGAGGTCCCGCTGGCCGGCGGGGAGCGGCCGGCGCTGATCCGCGCGGCGAATGTGCTGCGCCAGTACGACGAGGAGCAGGTGGCCGAGGTGTGGGCGCGGCTGTGCGGGCGGCTGGCGCCGGGCGGGCTGCTGGTCGAGGGGACCTGCGACGAGATCGGGCGGCGGCACGTGTGGGTGGCGCTCGGGCCGGAGGGGCCGCGCACGGTGACCTTCGCGACCCGGCTGGGCTCGCTGGAGCGGCCCTCGGACCTGGCGGAGCGGCTGCCGAAGGCGCTGATCCACCGGAACGTGCCGGGCGAGCCGGTGCACGCGTTCCTGCGGGACTTCGACCGCGCGTGGTCGGCGGCGGCGCCGTACGCCTCGTACGGGGCACGGCAGCGCTGGATCCGCACGGCGCGGGCCCTGTCGGCGGACTGGCCGCTGGCGGACGGGCCGGGGCGGTGGCGGCAGGGCGAACTGACGGTGCGGTGGGAGGCGTTGCGCCCGGTGGGGTGAAAGCGGGGCGGTGGGGAACCGGGGGTCGGGGTGGGGCGTTGGGCCGTGCGGGGGTTCGGTGCGGGGGTTGAGTGCGTGGGGTCGGGGTCCGATGGGGCGGACAAGATCCGAAAGATATCCACAAGGGTGTCGGAATTCACGGTCTCGTGGCACCATCCCGATGGCAGTGGGAAGTTACTGATGAATAGTCAGATCTGATACGGGATCTGGCTCGGGTGCCTGGGGGGACCATGGGGTCGGTCAAGCGACGGCGGGGCGCGAGCTCCCTCGTGCTGCTCTGCGCGTTGGCGACGGTGACGGCGCCCGGCCTCGCGGCGGGCACGGCGTATGCCGCCCCGGCGTCGCCCGCGGCTCCGCTGCCCGAGCCGGGCAGCAAATCCCTCGAACAGGTCCGCAAGGACATCGAGGAGCTGTACCGGCAGGCCGGCACCGCCACCGACGCCTACAACCTGGCCGAGGCCGAGACCAAGGCCCAGTCGGAGAAGATCGTCGAGATCGCGAACCTGGTCGTGGCCGGCAAGGAGCGCATCACCACGCTCAAGAACCGCGCGGGCGCCGCCGCCCGCGCCCAGTACCGCTCGGGCGGCCTGCCGCCGGGCGCGCAGCTGGCCCTCAGCGAGGACCCGAACCAGTTCCTCGACGGCGCGGACCGGCTGCGCCAGGGCGAGAAGGCCACCTCGGACCTGCTGTCCGAACTGGACCGCACGCAGACGGACTTGCAGCGCTACGCCGAGGAGGCGGGCCAGCGCTGGAAGACGCTGGAGGAGAACCGGGTCAAGCAGGAGACCTCGAAGAAGCAGATCGAGGAGAAGATCAAGGCGGCGGAGGAGCTGGAGAGCAAGCTGGAGGCCGAGGAGAAGGCCCGGCTGATCCAGCTGGAGCAGGAAGCGCAGTACCGGGCGCAGACGGCGTGGCTGTCGTCGGGCGCGATGAAGGACGTCAACGGCAAGGCGACGGACGCGGGCAAGCGGGCGGTGCAGTTCGCGACGGCCCAGATGGGCAAGCCGTACCGCTGGGGCGCGGTGGGCCCGGACTCGTACGACTGCTCGGGCCTCACCTCCCAGGCATGGCGCGCGGCGGGCCGCGGCATCCCGCGCACGTCGCAGGAGCAGCTGCGGCTGCTGCCGAAGGTCGAACTGAAGGACATGCGTCCGGGCGACCTGATCATCTACTTCGACGACGCGAGCCATGTCGGTATGTACGTGGGCGACGGCGCGATGGTCCACGCCCCCCGCCCGGGCCGCAACATCACGCTGGCGGGCGCGGGCTCCATGCCGATCAAGGCGGTAGTCCGCCCGGACGCGTAGCCCCTGCGGGGTTGCTCGGCGGGGGTGGGGCCGCGGCCCCGCGAGCGGGGGCGACCGCACCGGGGCCGCCCGCTCCGCGCTAGCTACTCGGAGGGCCGTGCGCCGGCCACGAAGCCCGGGGCCGCGCAAGCCGCCCGACTGTTGTCACCTCCCTGGGGCGCTCCCGCCCGAGGGCGGCCCGAGCTGGCACGGCGGCAGCCGGGGCACCAGCCGCTGCCGCGGACGGCGGGTCCGGGACCCGCCAGGCCCGCCCGCCCGAGGGCGGCCCGAGCACCGGCGGCCCCCGGCCCGCCGGGGCCGCCCACCCGGCCCGCCGCCCGAGGCGGGGGTGTCCCCGTGGGGGCAGGCGGTGTGCCTCGGGCAACCATCCGTGCTGTGCGGGCGTCTCCCCCTGGGGAGGTCTTGGGGGTGGGTCGTGACCTTTCTCATCCAGTGAGGGCGCTTTTCCCCCGTGATAACGGCATATGCCCCCGGCCCCGACCCACAACGGCATTCCGCCCCCGGCCAGGGACCGCTAGGGTCTGCCGGACGAGCGCACCCTCGGGGGGAGGGAAGGAACCGGAGACGATGCCCGTACCCGTACCGCGGCAGAGGGAGACCCCGGCCGTGGAGAGCGGTCAGGCCGTTCTGCACACCGCCGCACCGCCCGCCGCCCCCGTCGGCGTGGGTACCGGCGTCGCGCAGGCGACCCCGCACACCACCCCGCTGACCCTCCTCGTCATCGAGAACGACCCCGCCGGCGGGCTCACCGTCCCCGAGGTCCTCGACGCCGACGGCCACCGCATCCGGCTCCGCACCGCTCGCAACCTCACCGAGGCCGAGCGCCTGCTCACCCCCGACGTGCACTGCATCCTGCTCGACCTGGATCTGCCGGCCAGCAACAGCGGCCCCGGCACAGGCACAGGCACCGGCCCCGCCCCCGCCGAGCAGCTCACCGCCCTCCACCAGGTGCTGCGCCTCGCCCCCCGCCACGCCGTCCTCGTCCTCACCGCCGAGGACGACGTGGAGCGCGCCGCCGAGGCCGTCCGCGTCGGCGCTCAGGACTTCCTCTTCCGGGACGAGCTCGACGGCCGGCTCCTCAGCCGCGCCATCCGCTACGCCGTGGAGAGAAAACGGGCCGACATAGCCCAGTACAAGCTCGCAGAATCGAAACTGCGCGCCCAGGAGAACGCCCGCCTGGAGCGCGGCCTGCTCCCCACGCCCCTGCTCGACGGCTCGGACCTCCGCTTCGCCGCCCGCTACCGCCCCGGCCGCAGCCGCGCCCTCCTCGGCGGCGACTTCTACGACACCGTCCGCACCCCCGACGGCACCGTCCACGCCATGATCGGCGACGTCTGCGGCCACGGCCCCGACGAGGCCGCCCTCGGCGTGGAGCTGCGCATCGCCTGGCGCGCGCTCACCCTCGCCGGGCTCTGCGGTGACGATCTGCTGGCCACCCTCCAGGAGGTGCTGGAGGTGGAGCGCCCGCACGAGGAGATCTTCGCGACCCTCTGCACCGTCGACATCTCCCCCGACGGCCGCCGCGCCGGCCTCTGCCTCGCCGGGCACCCGGCCCCGCTGATCTCCCGCCCGGGCCGCCCCGCGCGCCTGCTCCCGTACGAGAACAGCGGCCCGGCCCTCGGCCTGCTGCCCCGGGCCCGGTGGCCGCGCCGGCAGGTGGAGCTGGGCGGCTCCTGGAGCCTGATGCTCTACACCGACGGGCTCATCGAGGGCCGGATCGGCGAGGGCCGCGAGCGCCTGGGCCAGGACGGCATGGTCGAGATGATCAACCGCCATCTGGACCGCGGGCTCAGCGGCGAGGGGCTGCTGGAGGCTTCCGTCACCGAGGCCCGCCGCCTCAACGGCGGCGAGCTCACCGACGACGTCGCCGTGGTCCTGCTCTCCCGCACGGAGGGCTGACCCCGGCGCGGAAGCGGGCAGGGCAGGGCAGAGCCGGAACGGAACGGGCTACCGGCCGCCGTTGTACGGGCCGTACGGCCCGTCACTGCTGCTGCCCCCTTTACGCCGGCCGCCGCCCGACACCTGCTTGAGCGCCGGACGTACGTCGACGAAGAACACGATCGTCGCCACCAGGCCGATGATCTGCAGGAACAGCATGCCGAGGAAGAAGTCCACGAGCACGGTGATGCCGAGGATGACCAGCCAGAAGGTCTTGGTCTGCTTGTCGGCCGCCCGGTACGCGTCCTCGCGCGCCACCAGCGCGAACACGAAGGCCACCACCGCGAGCACGAGCATGGCGAGCCCGAGCAGCGGGATCACCCCTCGATCGAACCCGTCCATCAACATCGCTTCGACCGCCTTCTCACGCCTGGGCTACGCACTTCGGACGCCGACCCCTCCCACGCTACCGGCACACACGCCTTCACGAACCACAACGGGCCGGGCACCAGAAGGGTGCCCGGCCCGTCATCGGCCATGCCGCCGTACGGTCATGCCGTCGTACGGTCATGCCCTCGCGGCTCAGCTCGCGTCGTCCGCGGTGACGGGGGCCTTCTTGGCCGGCGTCTTGCGCGTGGCGGCCTTCCGCGGCGCGGGCGCCGCGGCGGCGGCCGGCTTCGCGTCCGCCTCAGGGGCGGTCACCGGCTCCGGCTCGGGCTCGACGACGACGGCGATGTCGACGATCTCCTCGGAGACCTCGCCGCGCCAGGTCCGCACGGCCTGCTCGCCGTGCACGGCGACCTTGTCGTACGTCTCCTTCGCGCGCACCGCGTACTCGGCGGCCACGCCGACCCCGCGCAGCGCCAGGTCCTGGGCGGTCTCCCCGAGCTTCTTCGGGTCGATCGCGCCGAAGACCTCGGCGACCTTGGCGGTGACGGCGTCCTGCACGGCCTTCGGGTCGGTGTTCTTCACGGCCTCGATGCGCGCGGGGGCCTCGGCGCGCAGCTGCTCGATCAGCTCCGGCACCTTCTTCGCCTGCTGGACGGCGAGATCGGCGGTGCCCGCGGCGAAGTAGAGGGGAGTGGGGTCGGTGAGGGTCTTCTTCAGGTCATCGGCGATGGCCATGTGCTGGGTCCTCCCGGATCAACTTCAGTTCGTCTTCGGAGGCATCTCGTCGTCGGGCCCGCTTGCCGTATCGGGCACGAAGGTCCCCTCGAGCGCGTTCTCCTTGCGGAACGACTCGTAGATCTGGAGCAGCACCTGCTTCTGCCGCTCGTTGATGGACGGGTCCGCGAGGATGACGGCACGCGTCTCCACCTCGTCCCGGTCCCGCTCGTCCAGGATCCCGGCCTGCACGTACAGCGTCTCCGCGGAGATCCGCAGCGCCTTGGCCAGCTGCTGGAGGATGTCCGCGCTCGGCTTGCGCAGCCCGCGCTCGATCTGGCTCAGGTACGGATTCGACACTCCCGCCGCATCGGCGAGCTGCCGCAGCGAAAGCTGCGCCTGCCGCCGCTGTTCACGGAGGTACTCGCCGAGATTTCCGACGTTGAGCGATGCCATGCCCGCCATCCTCCCCCACCCCGCTAACTTTTGCAAGCAGACGCTTGCAACATCTCCCACCCCGCACGCGCGGGCATGACGGTGGCCGCGAGACAGCGTTCGCGCAGCTTCCGCTGGTACTCCGTGATCGACTCGTCTTCTCTCGTGCAGCGGGTTCGGGGCGGCCTGCGAGGTCGCCGCAGGCCATAACCCCTCGCGCCCCCGTCCGGTCGTGCGCGAGAGTAGGGGGATGCCTCAGCGTTCTGCCTTTGTCTGCCTGGGCTGCCGGGTCTCGCTCAAGCAGGCTCCGTACCCGCGGCGCGAGCGGCGGTGTCCGCGGTGCCGGGGGGAGTTGCTGCTCGCCGGGGATGCCTTCGCGGCGCCGGCTCGGCGGGACAAGGATGCCTGGCGGGTGGTCGGTGTGCTGTTGCGGGCCGGGGTCGGGTTCTCGCAGGCGTGTTGCGGGTGCGGGCCCGGGTATCGGCCGCGGAGTCTGCGGGAGGTGCGCGGGCGGCTGGCGCACGCCCGGCGGGCCGGGGTGCCGGCCGGGCGCGCCCTCACCGATCCGGAGCTCTGACCGCACCGAAGGCGCCCCCTCACGCCCTCCCGATCACCACCGTCGCGTGCCAGTCCTCCGAGGTTTCCGCGTGTGTCGTCAGGCCCGCCGAGGTGAGGGACGAGGCCGTCGACGGGGACTGGCGGGTGCTTGTCTCGATCAGGAGGTGGCCGCCCGGGGCGAGCCACCCCGGGGCCTCCGCCGCGATGCGGCGGTGCAGGGCCAGGCCGTCCGGGCCGCCGTCCAGGGAGATGCGCGGCTCGTGGTCGCGGGCCTCCGGGGGCATCAGGCCGATCTCCTCCGTCGGCACGTACGGGGCGTTCACCACCAGTACGTCCACCCGCCCCCGCAGCCCGGCCGGCAGCGCCCCGTACAGGTCGCCCTCCCACACCCGGCCGCCGTACGGGGCCACATTGCGCCGGGCGTACTCCAGCGCCGCCGGGTCGATGTCCGCCGCGTGCAGCTCCACCCCGCCCGGCGTGCGCGCCGCCACCGCCGCGCCCAGGGCGCCGACCCCGCAGCACAGGTCCAGTACCACCGCGCCCGGCCGGACCAGCTCCAGCGCCCGCTCCACCAGGAACTCCGTGCGCCGGCGCGGTACGAAGGCCCCCGCGCCCACCGCCATGCGCAGCCCGCAGAACTCCGCCCAGCCCACCACGTGCTCCAGCGGCTCCCCGCCCACCCGGCGGGCCAGCAGCTCCGCCAGGTGCGCCTCGTCCCGGGCGGCGCCGCTCAGCAGCTCCGCCTCCTCCTCCGCGAAGACGCAGCCCGCCGCGCGCAGTGCTTCCACCAGTGATCCCATGTCCACGCCCCCCTCAGAACATGTCCGGGCACCACGGCCGGCGCGCGGTCCGGAAGACCGCGTCCGCCAGCGCCGCCGCCCCGGGCCGCTCCTCCGTCAGCCGGCCGAGCGCGGCCAGCCGTACCGCCGACTGGTCGCCCAGGTACAGGCTGCCCAGCTCCGAGACGCCCAGCCGCAGGTCAGCGGGCTCCTCCGTACGCGCGCAGACGCCCGCGCCCGCGTCCAGCCGGTAGCGGCCGGCCGCCGGACCCACCTCGTCCGCCACCTCCAGTACGAGCACCCCGGGCACCTCGTACGTCCGCGCGCCCAGCGCCCGTACGACGTCCAGCACCCGCACCCACAGGAAGTCCGCGGAGGTCAGGACGCGGGCCGAGCGCGGGTCGGGCAGCAGGTGCGGCAGCAGGTCGTCGGGGGCGCGGAAGCCGGTACGTATCCTCAGCACCCAGTCGATGGAGCACAGGAAATGCCACAGCGCCCGCTCCGCCCGCGGGCTCACCGCCAGCAGGTCCACCACCTCGACGGTGTGCTGCGGGACCTTCGCGTCCGTCCAGTGGTCGTCGGAGGTGTAGACGGCGACGCCCTCCACCTCGCCCTCCGCCGACCGGTACACGGCGTGGAACTTCTCCTTGTACGGGCGGTGGGACATCTCCTCCACCCCCGTCGCCACGTTCCACCAGCGCTCGCCGCGGTCCACGGCCCCCGGCGTGACCGCCCGCAGCCGCTCGTGCAGGGCGGGCCCGAACCGGCGGAACTCAGCCGCGTCCACCAGGTCGATCCGCCCGCCGTCCGCCGGCCCCGACAGCCGCCGGTCCAGCCCGGTGCGCGGGACGTCGATCTCCCACTCGGTGAGCGCGGTGGCCGGCCCGAAGCCGTACCGCCCGTAGATCGGGTACTCGGCGGCGATCAGCGTGGCCAGTACGTCGCCGCGCTCCCGCGCCGCGTCGAACTCCGCCCGCATCATCCGCGTCAGCAGCCCCTGCCGGCGGTGCGTGGGCAGCACGCCCACGTTGGAGATCGCGGTGGTCCGTACGGCCGCCCCGCCGGGCACGGTCAGCTCCTGCGGGAAGGACCGGAAGGCGCCCACGCAGCGGCCGGTCCCGGAGTCGAAGGCGCCCTGGGTGCGGGCGAGGTCGTTGTACTTGGCACGCTGGGCGACATCGGAGTCGGTCACCCGGGTAGCGGTGAGGAAACCGGTGTGAACGGCCCGGAGCCAGTCGGGGAGTTCGGATTCGGCGATCGGCCGGACGTCAGCACTCATAACCGGCCACGCTAATCGCCCGGCCGACGCCGGTCGCCCGAATTTCCCCGCGCCCGTTCCCGGCGCCCCTTCCCCGCGCCCGTCCCGGCCCCCGTCCCGGCCGCCGCCGCGCCGCCCCGACGCCGCCTCCTACGCCAGCAGGTCGTCCACCTGCGCCTCGCCCTCCCGGTAGCGCCGGGTGATCTCCGCGCTGCACTCGTCGGCCGTGCGCTGGAGCTGCTGGCGGCGCCGGGAGACCTGCTGCTCGTAGCGCACGAGCCGCGCCATCGCGTCGTCCAGCTCGCCGTCCGTACGCGCCTCCAGGTCCGACAGCTCGACGTCGGACAGCATCTCCGCCGCCAGCAGCCGGTACTCCTCGCTCTGCGGGGTGCCGAGCGTGACGTGCCGGGCGGAGGCGCTGCGGCTGGAGGGCGCGTCGGCGAGGATCACCGAGAGCCGGTCCACCACCGGCGCCTCCGGATCGGCCCGCCGGGCCACTTCGGCCCGCAGGATGTCGATACGGCCCTGGAGCAGCCTGCGTACGTAGCTCAGATCGGCCTCGTCGCGCTGCGCGTCGCGGCGCTGCGCCCGCAGTTCGGGCAGCCCGAGCGCCGCACTGGGGGACGGCGCCGGCCCGGACGTCTCGGCCGTGCGCTGCGCGGGCGGTCGTACCGCGGCAGCCGCGACGGAGGAGGCTGATGCAGGTACGGAGGTACCAGAAGTATTCATGCGTTCGGGTCCGTCCCCTCGACCGGTGCGGCGCGCCCGCACCGCCTGCGTGCATCGTGCCACTCTCCGTGGCCCGGGTGCAGTCCCACTCCACCCGATCGGCCCCGGACGGGTGCACGCCTGATACACAGGTCGTATGCGAGCAGTGGTGCAGAGGGTGGACGGGGCGCGGGTCGACGTCGGCGGGGAGACCGTGGGCGAGATCACCGGCGAGGGCTTGTGCGCGCTGGTGGGGGTGACCCACGAGGACACGCCCGAGAAGGCGGCGCAGCTGGCGCGCAAGCTGTGGTCCGTGCGGATCCTGGAGGGCGAGAAGTCCTGCAGCGACATCGGGGCGCCGCTGCTGGTGATCTCCCAGTTCACGCTGTACGGGGACGCCCGCAAGGGCCGGCGCCCCACCTGGAACGCGGCCGCGCCCGGCCCGGTGGCCGAGCCGCTGGTGGACGAGGTCGTGGCGCAGCTGCGCGCGCTGGGCGCGACGGTGGCGACGGGCCGGTTCGGGGCGGACATGCGCGTCTCGCTGACCAACCACGGCCCGTTCACCCTCGTCATCGGCGTATAGGCGGTACGGGGGCGGCGCCGCTCAGGGCGCCACCACCACCTCCTGGGCGGCGGCCGTGTGCCCGGCCAGCAGCGGGGCGTCGACGGGGACGTTCCGCTTGACCAGGGCGAGCGCGATCGGGCCCAGCTCGTGGTGGCGGACGGCGGTGGTGACGAAGCCCAGCTGGCGGCCCTCCGCCCCGTCGGCGGCGAGCCGGACCGGGGCGCCGTGCGCCGGGAGGACCACCTCGGAGCCGTCCAGGTGCAGGAAGACCAGGCGGCGCGGGGGCTTGCCCAGGTTGTGGACGCGGGCCACCGTCTCCTGGCCGCGGTAGCAGCCCTTCTGGAGGTGCACCGCGGAGCCGATCAGGCCCAGCTCGTGCGGGATGGTGCGGTGGTCGGTCTCCAGACCGAGCCGCGGCCGGTGTCCCTCCACGCGCAGGGCCTCGTACGCGAGGAGGCCCGCGGCCGGTCCGTGCGCGGCGGCGAAGGACTCCAGCCCGGCGCGCGGCACGAACACGTCCCGGCCGTGCGCGGTCTCCCGTACGACGCACCCCTCCGGGACCTCCGCGATGGAGCCGGCGGGCAGGTGCACGACCGCGAACTCCTCGGTGCGGTCGGTGACGTCGACGCGGTAGAAGAACTTCATCGACTCCAGGTAGGCGATCAGCTCGCCCTGCGTGCCCGGCTCCACATGCGCCCAGGTGGTCTCGCCGTCGTCGACGAGGTAGAGCGCGTGCTCGATGTGGCCGTTCGCGGAGAGGATCAGCGCGTCGGTGGCCTGCCCGGCCGGCAGCCCGGTGACGTGCTGGGTGATCAGCAGGTGCAGCCAGCTCAGCCGCTCGGGGCCGGTGACGGTGACGACGCCCCGGTGGGAGAGGTCGACGAAGCCGCGCCCGTCGGCGAGCGCGCGCTGTTCGCCGTACAGCTCGCCGTAGTGGGCGGCGACGCCCTCGTCGCGGCCTTCGGCCTGCACGGCGCCGGGGAGATGGAGCAAGGGGCTGCTGGTCATGCGACCAAGCCTACGACTCCGCTACGCGGACGCGGCACGCTCCTCGGCGGCGCACTTCTTGCACAGCCCGAAGATCGCGAAGTGCTTCATGTCGGTCTCGAAACCGAAGGTGGTACGGAGCTTCGCGGTGAACTCGGCGGCGATGTCCACATCCGCCTCGATGACGTCCGCGCAGTCGCGGCACACCAGGTGGATGTGGTGGTGGCGGTCCGCGAGGTGGTAGGTGGGGGCGCCGTGCCCGAGGTGGGCGTGCGAGACGAGCCCCAGCTCCTCCAGGAGCTCCAGCGTCCGGTACACGGTGGAGATGTTCACGCCGGAGGCGGTCTTGCGGACCTCGGCCAGGATCTCGTCGGGGCTGGCGTGCTCCAGCGCGTCGACGGCCTCCAGCACCAGCTGGCGCTGCGGGGTCAGCCGGTAGCCGCGCCGGCGCAGGTCGGTCTTCCAGTCGCCGCCGCCGGGGCCGTCGCCGCTGCCGGGGCTCCCCGCGCTCTCGGTGCTCTCGCCGCTCTCGGTGCTCACCACCCGGCCAGTGTAAGCGCGCGAAGGGGACCGCGGGCCGGCCGCGGTCCCCTTCCCGGGCTGTCCGTGGACGCGGGGGTCAGCGGAAGAAGGCGATGCCGTCGTCCGGCATGTCGGGGAGGTTGCGCGCCATCTCGGCGACCTCCTCGGGCGTGACGACCTTCTTCAGCTGCGCCGACATGTACGGACGCAGCTCCACCTCCGGGGTGGCCTTCTCGCCGACCCACATCAGGTCGCTCTTCACGTAGCCGTAGAGCCGCTTGCCACCGCTGTACGGGCCGGAGGCCGCGGTGCGGGCGACGGCGTCGGTGGCCAGGTCGATCTGCGGCTTCTGGTCGGCGAGCTCGCCGTACCAGACCTCGACGACGCCCTGGTCGCGGACCATGACGATCTCGACCTTGCGGTCCTTGTCGATGCGCCAGTAGCCGGACTCGGACTCCAGCGGCCGCACCTTGTTGCCCTCGGCGTCGAGGACCCAGGTGTGGGAGGTGTACTCCAGGAAGTCCCGGCCGTCGTGGCTGAAGACGACCTCCTGGCCGAAGTTGCACTTCTCCTCGCCCGGGAAGTCGAAGACGCCCGCGCCCTCCCAGTTGCCGAGGAGGAAGGCGAGGGGGACGAGGCCCGGGTTCAGGTCGGACGGGATCTGGATCATGGTTGGCAGCTCAGGCGATCTGTGGGAGGGGTTCCGGGGCGGTCAGCCGAGCCGTGGCTCAGCGCTGACCCTGGTACAGCTTCTTGACGGCCAGACCGGTGAAGGCCATGACGCCGACGCAGACCAGGACCAGCAGGGAGGTGAAGACTGCCTCAAGCACGGGGTGCTCCTCGGAATCGTTTCGGGGCGGTACGGGGCCGGTCCCCAAGCCTACTGGCCCGGGGACCGGCGCACTCTGCGAGGTGGTCCGAACCGGCTGCGGCCGCGGCGGCGGCGACTGCGGTGGCCGCCGGCTCGGCTCGGCTCAGCCCAGCAGCTGGCTCTGCAGGATCACCGTCTGGTGGAAGGGCACGGGCGCCACCTCGCCCTTGCGGGTCTGGAGCACCACCCCGAGGACATCACCCGTGCGGAGGCAGCCGACCTTGGTCTGCTCCTCGCCGCTGACCGGCTTCATCTCCTGGTAGACGCTGAGGTCGGTGCCGTCGAAGTTCGCGGCTCCGGGGAAGTCCAGCGCGGTGCTGTTCATCTGCGTGTTCTTGGCCTTGCTCCAGACGTCGTCCAGGTCCAGGGCCGAGACACCGGCGAACTGCGCGTTGCTGTCGCAGCCCTTGAAGGCGTCGGCGAAGCCGGAGGCGTGGAAGCGCAGCAGGTAGACGTGCGTGCGCGTGCCGTCCGGGGTGGTCCAGCCGCGGCCGGCGATCTGCCGGAGCCCGTCCCAGGTCAGGGAGTTCTTGAGCTTCTCCCGGGCCTCCGGCGCGTACTCCTCCAGGAAGGAGTCGACCGGCACCAGGCCGTCCTTGTCCGCCTTGACCGCGCTGTCCGCCTTCGCCCCCGCGGGGGCGGGCAGCAGCAGGGCGGTGAGCGGGGCGTAGTGCGTGCCGTCCTTGTTGTCCGGGCCGTGCGCGAGCGGGGCGCCCGCGGGCAGGGCCGGCTGGGACAGCTTCGGGTAGGCCCAGCGTCCGTCGCCCTCGGTGGCCAGACCGGGAAGGTCGGTGCGCTCGGCCACGGTGAGCCCGTACGCGACCCCCGCGCCGACGGCGGCGAAGACGGCGACGGCGGCGCCCCACCGCAGGGCGGCGCGCAGCGCCCGCCGGTCCTTGGGCGGCGCGGGGGCGGTCTCCGGCGCGGCCGCCGGGCGGGGCTCCGGCGCGGTCTGCGGCGCGGGCGTGGTCGCGGCCGTGGGGGCGGCCGTGGGTGCGGGCGCCGCCTCGGGGGCCGTGGGGACCGCCTCGGTCTCGGGGCCGGTGGTGGTCTGCTCGCTGCTCACGCGGACTCCCCGGGGGACTTGAGGTGGTCGAGTTGCTGCTTGAAGAAGCTCGCGGCGTCCTTCGCCGTGAAGCCCTTGGACCCGTACATCCGGAAGTTCACGAGGACGTCCCCGGCGACCGCGACGCAGTCGACGGCCTCGATCTTCTCCTTGCCGTCCTTGCCGCCGCTGAGCGGGTCGGCCCCGCACTTGGCCTGCGGGTGGCCCTCCACCGCGGGTGCCTGGCGGCCGTTGGTGGTGAACTCCATGAACTTCTTCGCGATCTCGCCGAACCTGGCGAGCTGCTGCGGGTCGGCCTGGAGGAGCGTGACCTCGGCGACCGCGGCGCCGGTGCCCTCGCCGCGGGCGTAGCTGCGCCCGGCGACGCCCTTGACCTTGAGGTCCGCGAACATCTTGTCCCGCTCGGCGCGCTGGCTGCTGGACAGGCCCGTACGGCCCTCCTTGAAGGTCTGCAGCGCCTTCTCGCCCGGGATGAAGAAGTCATGGCCCTCGGCGTCGATGTCGGGGCCGGGCCAGTAGTCGGCGGGCAGCGGCAGCAGCTTGCCGGTCAGCTCGTTGGGCGGCACGGACGGCACCGGGGAGGGGGTGCCGCCGGTGGTGTGGTCCTCGGCCATCCAGTACCGCGTCGGGGCGCTCCGGTCGGCGCCCGCGAGCACGACGGCACCGGCGACGCCGCCGCCCGCGAGGACGACGACCGCCACGGCCGCCGCGACCAGCGCGAGCTTCCCGCGCTTCTTCGGGCGTACGGACTCGGCCTCGGGCGCTACCGCGGGCGCGGGTGCCGCCTCGGGCGCGGCCACCGGCTCGGGCGCGGGCTCGGTCGTGTTCCGCTGCTCGCTCACAGCCGCTCCATCTGTCGCTTGGCCACGTCGGCCAGGGCCTTCTCGTCGATCTCGCCGCGGTTGTTCGTGTACTCCACGAGCATCACGAGGTCGCCCCGGCGGACCAGGACCCGGCCCTGCCGGACCGGCTCGTAGCCGGGCTCCACATGTGCCTTGGAGTCCACCCACAGGCGCCCGAAGTCCGCCGGGACACCCGGGAACTCCTTGCCCGCGTTGCCCGCGTAGTCCTTGTTGGGCATGTAGTCCACGATCCCGGCCTGGAAGCCCTCGGCGCCGCCGCGGTCGCGGAAGCGGAGCAGGTGGATCTCAATGAAGTTGCGGTCGTTCTCTGCCCAGCGCGTGGTGGCGATGTCCTTGATCTGGTCCCTGATCAGCCCGCCGACCGCCTCGGAGGGCTCCAGGTACCACTCCGCGGAGAAGACGTCCGCGGAGACGGGCCCGGAGAAGGCTTCCTGCGCGCCCCCGGGGACCTCCACCAGCTTCTTGGCCAGGTCCTCGTCCGCCGCGTGCCAGCGGTTGGCGTTGATCGAGCGGCGGCTCGTCGCGTCGTTCACGGCGGCCGGCTTCGCGCCGTCCATCGCCTGCTGGGCCAGCGGCGGCAGCGGAGTCGGCTCGCGGTGGTACTGGACCGCGTACCCGGTGACCGTACCGGCGAGGACGCCGAGCACGGCCGCGCCCGCGATCAGGAGCGCCGTGCGCCTCGCTCCGCGGCGCGGGGCCGCGGGAGCGGCAGTGCCAGCAGCAGTGCCAGCGGCAGCGGCCGGTTCCGGTGCGGTCTCCTCCCCTTTCCGCTCCTCAGGGATGATCTGTTCCTGTTCCAAAGGGGTCCCCCACAAGCCTGGAGCGCGGGTTGGTTACCCGCGCGTACCCATGACCCGCCCCGGAGGGAAGCAGTTGTACGGCCGGAGATCACAGTCTCGTCTCGGCAGGTTTCAGTCCTCGCGGCGCCGTTTTCCGTCCAGTTCGTCCCACCACTCGTCGGACTTCGGGTCCCCCGAGGGGTCGTCCCACCAGCGGTCGTCCGGGCCGCGCCGGTTCGCGACCATCGCGGCGACCGGCGGGATGACCATGGCGACCACGCACATGGCCACGGCCGCCTCCACCGACCACAGGCGCACGAAGGCCCAGGCGGAGACGAAGAGGAACAGGCATCCGCCCATCAGCAGGAAGTAGGCGCGCCGGCGCCGGGCGTACATGCCTCCAGGGTAGGACCGCACGCGGACGGCGCGAAGGGCCGCACCCCGTTCCAGTGGCGTCCAACCCCCGGGGGTGCGGCCCTTCGGCCGTTCGATCAGGCGATCACACGGGCGGTGCTCAGACCGCGATCGCCACATCCGTCACGCCGCCGGCCTCGGCGACCACGACGGCACGGTCCGCCTGCGCACCCGGGACGAGCGCGCGCAGCGTCCACGAGCCGGTGGCGGCGTAGAAGCGGAACTGGCCGGTGGCCGAGGTCGGGACCTCGGCGGTGAACTCGCCGGTCGAGTCCAGCAGCCGCACGTAACCGCTGACGGGCTCGCCGTCCTTGGTCACCTGGCCCTGGATCGCGGTCTCACCGGGCTTGAGGGTCGCGAGGTCGGGCCCGCCGATCTGTGCTCCACACATGTTCTCTGTCCTGTCCTGGAGAGGTCGTTCTACGAGGGCTTCGCGCGCCCGGGATTACTTGTTGGGGCCGAGCTCGATCGGCACGCCGACGAGCGAGCCGTACTCGGTCCACGAACCGTCGTAGTTCTTGACGTTCTCCTGGCCCAGGAGCTCGTGCAGCACGAACCACGTGAGCGCGGAGCGCTCACCGATGCGGCAGTAGGCGATGGTGTCCTTCGCCAGGTCGACCTGCTCGGCCTGGTAGAGGGCGGTCAGCTCCTCGTCGGACTTGAAGGTGCCGTCGTCGTTGGCGTTCTTCGACCACGGGATGTTGCGGGCGCTCGGCACGTGGCCGGGGCGCTGCGACTGCTCCTGCGGGAGGTGCGCCGGGGCGAGCAGCTTGCCCGAGAACTCGTCGGGGGAGCGGACGTCGACCAGGTTGAGCGAGCCGATCGCGGCCACGACGTCGTCGCGGAAGGCGCGGATGGAGGTGTCCTGGGCCTTGGCCTTGTAGTCGGTGGCCGGGCGATTCGGGACGTCCTTGCCGTCGACCAGGTCGCGGGAGTCGAGCTCCCACTTCTTGCGGCCGCCGTCGAGGAGCTTGACGTCCTGGTGGCCGTAGAGCTTGAAGTACCAGTAGGCGTAGGAGGCGAACCAGTTGTTGTTGCCGCCGTAGAGGACGACGGTGTCGTCGTTGGAGATGCCCTTGGCGGAGAGGAGCTTCTCGAAGCCCTCCTGGTCCACGAAGTCGCGGCGGACCGGGTCCTGGAGGTCGGTCTTCCAGTCGATCCGGACGGCGTTGGTGATGTGGTTCTTGTCGTAGGCGGACGTGTCCTCGTCCACCTCGACGATGACGACATTGGCGTCGTTCAGGTGGGCCTCGACCCAGTCGGCGTCTACGAGGACGTCGCTGCGGCTCATGGTGTTCTCCTCCGGGGCAGTGTGCGGCGGGGCGGTGCGGTGGCGCTGTACGCGGTGCTGCGTGCGCTGGTGCTGCGTGCCGCGGGTGCGCCCGACATCCCGCGCGGGGAGGCGTCAGGGGTCAGGAGGCGGTGCGGTCACGCGGGGAAGGGGCCTGGTGGGGCCGTCGTCCGGCTGATGGAGCGGATGCGCTCACAGGTCACATGGATCGACAGAGCATGGCGGCGACGCGACACAGGTCGACTGCCCGTCGCTTCGTGAGGTCCGCCTGCTGATGCTTCATAGCCATGGATCGTAGGGACGAATCGGCCGCCCTGTCACCGGTGTGTCATATTCCGAGACAGGATCGTCCGCATGGTGGGAAGCGGAGCGGTGGAACGGCGGTCCCGCCGCCGCGCGGAGCCCCCGTACGGCCCGTCCTTCTGCGGATCGGACCGCGCCGTCTCACGATCCGGCCAGCACCACGTCCGTGCCCTCCAGGGTGAGGTGCACACCCGACTCGTCCGAGGTCAGCGCCGACAGGTGCAGGCCGGCGGGCAGGCCCGTGTCCAGGCTGCGGTCGAAGTCGGTCTTGCGGCGGATCAGCGACTCGACGCCGGGCACACCCTCGCCCGGTACGGAGTCCGCGCGCACCCGGACGATCTTGCCGCCCTTGCCGTCGGCCGCGTCCTGGAGGGTGACCGTGGAGACCACGCTGTGGGTCAGGGTCCGGCCCAGGATGTCGACGGCCGCGGTGACCTTGACCTTGCCGGGGGCCCCGCCGTAGGAGAGGGTCGCGCCGGACTGGGAGGCCGCGGTCAGGTCGGCGTACGAGATGAGGCCGGTGCCGGTGGCGCGGCGGGCGGTGCCGCCGGTGTAGTCGCCGTTCAGCTTCACGTCGTGGAAGCTGGCGTCGAGCCGCGAGAGGCGGGTCTTGCGGCCCTCGGCGGTGAACTCGACGCCGCGCAGGCCGAGATCGACCTGTTCCAGGTCATGGCTGAGCGCCTGCGTGAGGAAGGGGAAGCCGCGGATGTCCACCTCCGCGGTGCCCGACTGCCCCTGCCGGGCCTGTATCCGCTCGGCCAGCCGGTTCTCGGCGTACGAGGCCGCCCACCGGTCCGCGCCCGTGAACAGGGCGCCCAGCACCACTCCGACGATCAGAACGACGCGCAGGATTCGCACGTGCCACTCCCCCTACTAATCGGTACGTCCGGTCTAGTGGACCATGCTCGTACTCGGGGAGGCCGGAGGCGCGGGCGCCCCGTACGGGAGCTGTGGGTCAGCCCACCACCCGCCCGATCAGGTAGACGGCGGGGGCGGCGGCCGCGAGCGGCAGCGCGACACCGGCCGTCATGTGCACGAACTTCGACGGGTAGTCGTACGCCGCCACGCGCAGCCCGATCAGCGCGCACAGCCCGGCTGCGAGGCCGAGCAGCGCCCCGCCGACGCCGACGGAGGTCATGCCGCCGACCGCGACACCGGCACCGGCGGCCGCGGCCAGGGACACGGCGACGGAGGCGGGGGTGGGCAGCGGGAGCGCGCGTACGAAGACGGCGACCGCGACGGCGGCGGCTCCGACGCTGACGGCGGCGGAGCCGGCGGCGAGGTAGCCGGCGCAGATGATGGCGAGCGCGGCGGAGGCCACGGAGGCCATCAGGCCGTACATCCGCTCGTCGGGCTCGGCGCGGCTGCGGAGCTGGAGCACGAGGGTGAGCAGGACCCAGGCTCCGAGGGTGCCGACGATGGC
This sequence comes from Streptomyces sp. NPDC047014, assembly GCF_040644195.1. Taxonomy (NCBI): domain Bacteria; kingdom Bacillati; phylum Actinomycetota; class Actinomycetes; order Kitasatosporales; family Streptomycetaceae; genus Streptomyces; species Streptomyces sp. NPDC047014. The sequence goes on from NZ_JBEYVX010000022.1 coordinate 89,739, forward strand.
GCCGGCGCCGTTCAGGGCGTCCACGGCGAGCACGGCGGCGTCGGCGGCGAGGGCGCCGGCGAAGGCGAGGGCGATGCCCTGGCGGGCGGGCCACATGCCGTTGAGCCGGAACCAGCCGGCCGCGGTGAGCGCCTGGAGCGCGATCAGCGGCACGAGCAGCGCGAACTGCCCGAGGGCGGCGGCGAGCGCGAGCAACAGCCCGAGCGCGGCGGTCAGCAGGGCCGACTGCGGCCCGGGATCGATGATGGGCGACCGCCCCTCGGCCCGCGCCTGCGCGGGATCGACGGCGCGCACGGTGTTCCCCCCGAGCGTGGGCGGCGACCACGCGGCATCGCCGCCGCCGTCGCCGCCGGGGACGGCGCGCCCGCCCCCGCCC